>CALNAL010000241.1 GCA_937874445.1 uncultured Acetobacteraceae bacterium
CCGATCCGCCGGCGCGCAACCGCCCGCGGCCTTCGGGCTCGTTCGGCGTGCTCGACATCGGCACCACCAAGATCGTCTGCATCATCGGGCGGGTGGAATCCGACTACTCCCTGCGCGTGCTCGGCTTCGGCTGGCAGAAGGGGCGCGGGGTGCGCGGGGGCGGCATCATCGACATCGAGGAGGCCGAGCGCGCCATCCGTGCCGCCGTGGGCCAGGCCGAGGAGATGGCCGGCACCCGGCTGCGCGACGTCACGGTCAATCTTTCCTGCGGCACGCCGGAGAGCCGGCTGTTCAACGTGCAGTGGCCGGTGGGCGGACGCGCGGTGACCGACCAGGACATCCGCCGCGTGCTCGCCGAGGGCCGCGCGCGCGCCGTCAGCGAGGGGCGCGAGATCATCCACGCCCTGCCCCTCTCCTTCACCGCCGACGACATGCCCGGCGTGCTCGACCCGCGCGGCCTGCACTGCGAGACCCTCACCGCGCGGCTGCACGTGATCGACGCCATCTCCACCGCGCTGCGCAGCCTCGGCGCGGCGATGGCGCGCTGCGACCTCGACATCTCCGAGCTGGTCTCCGCGCCGATGGCCGCCGGCCTGGCGACGCTGGTGGAGGACGAGAAGGAACTCGGCGCCACCGTGCTGGACATGGGCGGGGGCACCACCGGCATGGCGGTGTTCGCCGAGGGGCAGCTGCTGCACACCGCGCAGCTGCCGATCGGGGGGATGCACGTGACCAACGACATCGCCCGCGTGCTCTCCACTCCCGTGGCGCACGCCGAGCGGCTCAAGACCCTCTACGGCTCGGCCCAGGTCTCGCCCGACGACGAGCGCGAGATGCTGCCGGTGCCGCTGGTGGGCGAGGAGGAGCACCAGTTCACCAAGGTGCCGCGTTCGATGGTGGTCAACATCATCCGCCCGCGCCTGGAGGAGACCTTCGAGATGGTCCGCGAGCGGCTGGAAGGCTCCGGACTCGGCCGGGTGGCGGGGACTCGAGTCGTGCTGACCGGGGGGGCCAGCCAGCTTTCCGGCGCCCGCGAGATGGCCGCGCGCGTGCTCGGGCGCACGGTGCGCAGCGGGCGGCCGACGGCGCTGCGCGACCTGCCGGATTCGGCCGGAGGCCCGGCTTTCGCCACCGCCGTGGGCCTGCTCGCCTGGGCTGCCGGCGAGGGACGCACCCTGCCCGACTTCGACCCCCAGCTGGAACGACCGGCTGGTCTGCTCAAGCGTATTGTAAATTTTCTCCGAGATCGGGTCTGAGCATGAAGACACGAATCGGATTTAACCGTTACGACACTCATCCCACCCGAATCGGGGGAGACCCGGCATGACCCTGAACCTGACGATCCCGCAGAATCTGCACACCGACTTCTCACCGCGCATCACCGTGATCGGCGTTGGCGGCGGCGGTACCAACGCTGTCGACAACATGATCGCCATGAATCTGCAGGGCGTCGAGTTCGTTGTAGCCAACACCGACGCGCAGCAGCTGATGCACTCCGCGGCGCAGCGACGCATCCAGCTCGGGCCGCACATCACCCAGGGGCTCGGCGCCGGGGCCAAGCCCGAGATCGGGCGGGCGGCGGCGGAGGAGGCCTCCGACGAGGTCTATCGCCACCTCGAGGGCCAGCACATGGTGTTCATCACCGCCGGCATGGGCGGCGGCACCGGCACCGGCGCGGCCCCGGTGATCGCGCGCATGGCCCGCGAGAAGAACATCCTCACCGTCGGCGTGGTGACCAAGCCCTTCACCTTCGAGGGCGTGCGGCGTGCCCGCGCCGCCGAGCAGGGCATCGTCGAGCTGCAGGAATACGTCGATACCCTGATCGTCATCCCCAACCAGAACCTCTTCCGGCTGGCCAACGAGCGCACCGGCTGGCGGGAAGCCTTCAAGATGGCCGACAACGTCCTCTACATGGGCGTGCGCGGCGTCACCGACCTGATGATGGCGCCCGGCCTGGTCAACCTCGACTTCGCCGACATCCGCACCGTCATGGCCGAGATGGGCAAGGCGATGATGGGCACCGGCGAGGCCGACGGCGAGAACCGCGCCATCCGCGCCGCCGAGGCCGCCATCTCCAACCCGCTGCTCGAGGACACCTCGATGTCCGGGGCCCGCGGTCTGCTGATCAACATCACCGGCGGCGACGACATGACCCTCTTCGAGGTGGATCAGGCCGCCAACCGCATCCGCGAGGAAGTCGACGACGAGGCCAACATCATCTTCGGCTCGGCGATCGACGAGAACCTGAACGGCAAGATCCGCGTCTCCGTGGTGGCCACCGGCATCGACGCCGCGGCCTCCGAGGGCGAGGACGACGAGGAGCGGCCGCGTCTGGTCGCCGTGGGTGGCGGCGCCGCCGAGCCGGTGGAGGTTTCCGAGGCGTCGGGCGCCAACGGAGCCTCGCTGGGCGTGGTGGCCGCTCCCCCGGTGGGAGCCACCGCCTTCAGCCTGCCGACGATCGGCTCCCCCTCCGCACCGCCGCACGGGGTCGGCGCGCCGATTCCCGCGGCCCCGATTCCCTCCGCGCCCATCCCGGGAGCCCCGATCGGGCTTTCCGCGGTGCCGCGGCTGCAACCCGCGCATCCGATGGGTGCTCCCGTCGGCCGCATGGTTCCCTCCGCCCCTCTCGAGAGCGGGGAAGCTTCCGGCGTGCCGGAGAGCGGAGAGATGCCGCCGGCGGCCGCGCCGCGCGTCGTCGTGCCCGGGCGTCCGGTCTCGCGCACGGCCAACATCGATCCGCCGGCCCCCACCCAGCAGCCGCGCCGCACGCTGTTCGGCATCGTCACCGGCGCCATCCGCGGCACGCTGCCCGGAGCCCCCGCTCCGGTGGCCCCGTCCGTCGCGCGGGCCGAGCCCCACACCGAAAGGGCCGTCCGCGAGAGCCATCCCGAGGAGCCCCGGCGGGCCAATGTCCGCCCCGCCGCCTCCGAGGAAATGAACGGCATCGACATCCCGACCTTCCTGCGCCGCCAGTCGTCCTGACGGTCCGAGACACAAGGCCCGGCGGCGAACCACCCCCAGACGGGGGTCTTCGCCGTCGGGCCGAATGTTTTCAGGCGCCTTTTTTGCGCCATATTTTGCCGCAATTTCAACGCGTTGGACTGTAATACGCGGCAATAATCATTGACTGGCAGGAACCTCCTTCCTCGCCTAGCTTCTGGCACGTGGAACCCCGCCCGGGGGACTGCAACCATGGCCGGTTGCCGGCCAGAGGCTCGATCGACCGGGGATGATGCTTGGACATGGACGGCCTGCCACACAGCTTTGACCTCGCCCCCGCCGGTGCTCCGGAGAATGGGCTGCTCAGCCAGAGCTATCCGCCGGCCCGGCAGCACACGCTGCGCACCGCCATTTCCTGTGTCGGCATCGGCCTGCACAGCGGGCGCAAGGTCAGCCTGAGCCTGCTGCCCGCCCCCGCCTACAGCGGCATCGTGTTGCGCCGGCGCGATCTCGGCGGCGTGGTCATTCCCGCGCGTTTCGACAACGTGCAGGACACCCGGATGTGCACCGCGCTCGGCCTGGCCGGGCGGCCGGAGACCCTGGTGGGCACCGTCGAGCACCTGATGGCCGCCCTGGCCGGCTGCGGCGTGAGCAATGCCATCGTCGAGCTGGACGGCCCCGAGGTCCCGGTGTTCGACGGCTCCTCGGCCAACTTCATCTTCCTCCTCGACTGCGCCGGCGTGGTGGAGCAGGACGCGCCCGCCCCGGTGATCGAGGTGCTGCGTCCCGTGCGCATCGCCCAGGGCGCCTCCTACGTCGAGCTGCGCCCCAATCCGCGCGGGCTCGACATGTCGGTCTCCATCGATTTCGACGCCGAGGCGATCGGCCGCCAGGCGCTGACCCTGCGACTCGGCCCGGCCGTGTTCCGCCGGGGCCTCGCGGCGGCACGCACCTTCACCATGGCCTCCGAGATCGCCGCCCTGAAGGCCGCCGGCCTGGCGCGTGGCGGCAGCCTCGACAATGCCGTGGTGGTGGATGGCGCGCGGGTCCTCAACCCCACCGGGCTGCGCATGCGCGACGAGTTCGTCCGCCACAAGGTGCTCGACGCGGTGGGCGACCTCTCGCTCGCCGGCGCGGCGCTCAATGCCCGCTACGTCGCCCACCGGCCCGGCCACGCGCTCAACAACCGCGTGCTGCGCGCCCTGTTCGCCGACGCCGCCAACTGGCGCACCGTCTTCCCCCGCGAGGGACTGGAAGCCTGGGAGGAGCCCGCGTCGGTCGATGCCGTCGCGGCCTGATGCCTCCGAATCCTTTCGGAATCCCGGCTCACCTCTTTGATTTTGCGCGTGTCCTCTCCGCGGCCGCTCTCCCGCCCCCCCCGGGCCGACCGGGAAGCCGCGGGAACCTTGGGCCGCTCTGCCCCATCCCCTCTGCGCGGGAGGCCGATCGGCATAAATGCCGATTGCGATGGCCCACTCCCCCCTGGGATCGGTGGATGTGCGTGCTATAAGCCGGACCAGCCTGAAGCGGGATGGTGCAAGTGACGATTCGCGG
>CALNAL010000242.1 GCA_937874445.1 uncultured Acetobacteraceae bacterium
TCTGGCTTCGCTCCAATCTACTCAACCCTTAGCTGGGCCAGCCCCAAGGACTTTTGTTCGTTTGGCTCCGCGTCTGTAACAGACGCGGAGCCAAAATGAATAAAGCTTTCCTGGTTCTCCTTTTTCGAAAGGAGAACACCTTTCTCGCCTTGCCCAACCGGCGGCAGGCGACGGGGGCCGGAGCCCCCGCCCGAAAGGGTCAGATGACCAGATTGGTCTCGTTGTCGATGAGATGCATCTGGTTGAGGTCCGCGGCCAGCGGGAAGCGCTGGCTGTGGCGCACCTCGCAATGCGGACTGACCCGCGCGCACATGGCTCTGCCGTCGATAAAGAAGTGCAACATGATCTCGTTGCCCATCGGCTCGACGACGTCCACCGTGACTTCCAGGCGCCCGACTCCGGGTTCCTCGGTCTTGTGGGTCTCGGTCAGGTGCTCCGGGCGCAGCCCGAGGGTGATGGGCTTGCCCTTGTAGGCGGCATAGGCCTCGAAGCGCTCGCGCGGCACGGCCAGCACGGTGCCGTCGGAGAGCTTGAGCTTCAGCCCGCCCTCGTCGAAGAGTTCCGCCGGCAGGAAGTTCATCGCCGGCGAGCCGATGAAGCCGGCCACGAAGCGGGTGACGGGATGGTGGTAGAGTTCCTGGGGAGAGCCGACCTGCTCGATGCGCCCGGCGTTCATCACCACCACGCGGTCGGCCAGGGTCATGGCTTCCACCTGGTCGTGGGTGACGTAGATGGTGGTGGTGGCGATGGTCTGGTGCAGCTTCTTGATCTCGGTGCGCATCTGCACGCGCAGCTTGGCGTCGAGGTTGGAAAGCGGCTCGTCGAAGAGGAACACCTTGGGATTGCGCACGATGGCGCGCCCCATGGCCACGCGCTGGCGCTGCCCGCCCGAGAGGGCCTTGGGCTTGCGTGCGAGCAGCGGCTTGATGTCGAGGATCTCGGCGGCGTGCTCGACGCGCTGCTTGATCTCGTTGACCGGGAACTTCCGCAGCTTGAGGCCGAAGGCCATGTTGTCGAACACGGTCATGTGCGGATAGAGCGC
Organism: uncultured Acetobacteraceae bacterium; assembly: GCA_937874445.1. Classification (GTDB taxonomy): domain Bacteria; phylum Pseudomonadota; class Alphaproteobacteria; order Acetobacterales; family Acetobacteraceae; genus Rhodovastum. Next base: position 1,043 of record CALNAL010000242.1, read on the forward strand.
GTAGTTCTGGAACACCATGGCGATGTCGCGATCGCGCGGGGGGACGTCGTTGACGACGTCGCCGCCGATCAGGATCTCGCCGGCCGTGATTTCCTCGAGCCCGGCGACCATGCGCAGCGTGGTGGACTTGCCGCACCCGGACGGCCCGACCAGGACGACGAATTCGTCGTCGGCGATTTCCAGATCAATGCCTTTGACCGCCTGGACGTTACCTTCGTAGGCCTTGACGACCTTGCGGATCGAAACTCCAGCCATGCGACCTCCCTCGGCGTCGTGCCGGCTGCTTGGCCTGCCGGCTTGTGAGTACGTTTCCTAGCTGGTTCCTAGTAGTCCCCCAGAAAGCGGCTGGAGGCAATGGCAGAAAGCGACATGCGGGGCGGTTTTGTCATATGTCAGAATCAGGTTTTCCGCTCCCGCCGGCAAACCGATTCCGAATCACGCCGATCAGACCGTCCGGCGTCAATGATTTTCCGCCTCTTCCGCGGCATCGAGGTCCACCGACACGGCCAGCCTGTGCGCTCCGCCGCCGAGCAGCACCCCGCGCAGGGGGCTGATGTCGCCGTAGTCGCGCCCCCAGCCGAGCACCACGTGCTCCTCGCCGGCGGGCAGGTTGTTGGTGGGGTCGATGCCCAGCCAGCCGGCTTCCGGCCCGAGCCAGGCCTCCACCCAGGCGTGCGACTGGTCGGCCCCGCGCCGGCGCGGCCGGCCGGGGGCGGGGCGGGTGCGCAGATAGCCCGAGACGTAGCGCGCCGCCAGCCCGTGGGCCCGCAGCCCGGCGAGCATCACGTGGGTGAAGTCCTGGCACACCCCGGCGCGTCCGGCGAGCACCTGGGCCACTCCCGTCACCACGGAGGTGACGCCGGGGCGGAAGGCGAAGTCGTGGTGGATCCGCCCCGCCAGGTCCTGCAGGACGTCCTGCACCGGCCGTCCGGGCGCGAAGGAGGGGGCGGCGTAGGCTCCGGCCGCGGCGAGCGCCCCGACCAGGGGACTCGCCTGGACGAATTCGGCCGCGGGCCAGGTCTCTTCCGTGGGGGTGCGCAGCCGGGCCGCGATCTCCTCCCAGGAGGGCGCGGTTTCTGGCGGGGGGAGGGGGTGCACCTCCACCTCGGCGTGCAGCGTCACCCGGAACTGCCGGTGCGGCCGGTCGAGGAACAGCCAGCGCACCTCGTTGCCGAAATGGTCGCGCGCGGCACAGACGCGGCCGGCGGCCGGCTCGGAGTCGAGCGTCGCGGAAAGGATGCTCTGCCGCGGCAGCGGGCGCGGCAGCAGATGGAGCATGTGGCAGGCGAGGTCCACCGGCTCCTCGTAGCTGTAGCGGGTGACGTGGCGCAGGCGATATCTCATGGGGCTTGCGTTCGCGCGGCTCCGGGGAGCGTCTCGGAGGGGGCCGCCTGCCAGCTGAGGGTCTGCACCGAGGGCAGCAGGGCGAAGAAGCGGCGGGCGATCTGTTCGGCCAGGTCTTCGAGTCCGCCGACCAGCGCGGTGATGCGTCCGGCCCCGGCCGAGGCGGCGGCGGACTGGTCGGCGGCGGCGAGCACTGCGGCGACGATCCCCACGGCCTCCTCCTGCAGGGCGTCCGCCTGGGCGGCCAGCCGGCTGCCGCCTTCCTGGGCGGCCAGCTGCGCGCGCATCTGTTGCAGCTGGAAGGCCAGTCCGCGGGGGTTGCCGGGGTCGGCCAGGACCAGGTCGAGCACCGGGGCGGGCTGCAACGTGTCGAAGTAGCGCGACCGGTAGGTCAGCGCCGAATCGCACAGTTCCAGCACCAGGCGCAGCTCGGCCTCGATGCGCGCGGGCGGCACCCCCAGCGCGATGCCGACCTCGCCGGTGATCGCGATGGCGCGTTCCACCCGCCGCCCCAGTTCGAGGAAGCGCCACCCGCCGCCGCGCACCATGTTCTCGCCCGCCAGCCCCGCGGCCAGCGCGGCGAAG
>CALNAL010000243.1 GCA_937874445.1 uncultured Acetobacteraceae bacterium
CCCTGGCAGGGCCCGGGGCGGAGCCCCGTCCGCCGCAGGCGGACCTTCTTCGTGAGCCGCATTCTCGTCATTCGTCTGGGGGCGCTGGGCGATTTCGTTTTGTCGTTCGGTCCGTTCGCGGCGATCCGGGCGCATCATGCGGCGGATGAGATCACCTTGTTGACGACGGAGCCCTTTGCGGAGCTGGCGCGGCGGTCCCCGTGGTTCGACCGGGTGGAGGTCGATACGCGTCCGGCCTTCTGGCAGCTCGGGCGGCTGCGGCAGTTGCGGCGGCAGTTGCGGGGCTTTGATTTCGTCTACGACCTGCAGACGTCGGATCGTTCCTGCGCCTATTTCCGTCTGGCCGGCTGTCCGCCGTGGTCGGGCATCGCGCGGGGGGCGTCGCATCCGCATGCGAATCCGGCCCGCGACCGGATGCACACGCTGGAGCGCCAGCGCGAGCAGCTGGAGATGGCGGGGATTCGGGAATTTCCGCCTCCCGATCTGGCATGGCTGCGTCACAGGCTGGCGTTTGACCTGCCGGAGCCCTATGCGCTGCTGGTGCCGGGGGCGGCGCCGAGCCGTCCGCGCAAGCGCTGGCCGGCGGAGCGGTTCGGCGAGGTGGCCCTGGCGCTGGCCGGGCGGGGGCTGGCGTCGGTGGTGGCGGGCGGTGCGGCCGAGGCGCCGCTGGCCGAGGCCATTCGTGCCGTGTGTCCGCAGGCCTGCGACCTCACCGGCCGCACCTCGATCGCCGACCTGGCGACGCTGTCGTCCGGGGCGCGGCTGGCGGTGGGCAACGATACCGGCCCGATGCATCTGGCGGCGGCGATGGGGGCGCCGTGCCTGGTGCTGTTCTCCGGCGATTCCGACCCGCTGCTGGCGGTGCCGCGCGGCCCGGACGGCGCGCGGGCGCGGGTGCTGTGCCGCCCCGACCTGGCCGACCTGCCGGCAGCCGAGGTGATCGCGGCGCTGCCGGAGGGGAAGGCCTCTTTTTCCTGAAGCGGAAGGGACGTTGCTCGCCTGGCCCCTCCGCCGCCGGCTTGCCGGGCGGTCTCAGCGATCGGCGTGCGCGAGGACGCAGCGGTTCCGCCCCTGGGCCTTGGCCGCATAGAGGGCCGTGTCGGCGCGGTCGATCAGCCGCTGATAGTCGGGGTGTCCGTCGAAGGCCGCCACCCCGATGCTGGCCGTGATGCGCAGGGCCCCGGTCGTGCCGGGCAGGGTGACGGGGGCCTCGCTGATCTCGGTCCGCAGCATGTCGGCCCGGAGCATGGCGTTTTCCGCGCTGGCCCCGGCGAAGAGCACCAGGATTTCCTCTCCGCCCATCCGGAAGATGACATCCCCGGCACGGACGGAATTGACGATGGTCGTGGCGACATGGTGCAGCACGGCGTCGCCGGCGCTGTGGCCGTGCCGGTCGTTGACCGCCTTGAAATGGTCGAGGTCGACCAGCGCGACCGCAAAGCCGGATTTCGTGCGCTGGGCGAGCTGGATCTCCCGCATCATGATGGTGGCGAGAAAGCGCCGGGAGAGCAGGTTGGTGAGCGTGTCGCGTCCGTTCTCGACCGCGAGGTAGCGGTCGAGCAGCGTCGTCATCAGGAACTTGATCTGGGCGGTGTCGTTCTGGAGGGTGGTGACGAGGTTTCCGGCGTCGTCTGCCGAGCGGGTTGCCTCGGCGGCGGCCAGGGTGGTGTCGATCCGGGCCATCACGTCCATGATGGCTGTCACCTCCGGCGCCTTCTCGAAGAGGAATCCGGCCTTGTGCTGCATCCACATCCCGAATTCCGATTCGGCGATCCGCGGCAGCTTGGCGGTGGGCGTGATGCAGAGCGCGTAGAAGGCCTGCTGGTTCCATTCGAGCAGGGCGGCGCGCTGGCGTTCGCGTTCCAGCGCCAGGTCCTGGCTGAGCGAGATCAGCCGATAGACTTCCTCGGTGCGTCCCTCCCGGTCGATGCCGTCGAGGAAGGAGGAATTCATCACCTCGAGGGCGATATCGACCAGATCGCTGACATAGGTGATGGCGCTCCTGCGTTCCATCTCGGCGAGGTCGGGCGAATCCAGGATCAGGTCCCAGATCCAGTGCTTGAGCAGCCGCGCGCCCCGGCTGACCAGGCCGATCGGCACGCGAACGCGGGAGTGGGCGATCCCCGCGGCCCGCTGGTTCTTGAAGGCCCGGGTGATGGCGGCGGGAGCCTCGGCGGAGAACAGCTCGTCCAGCCAGTGCTGCAACCCCGTCCGCAGCCGTTCCTCGACGATCTTGAGGTTGAGGAACTTCCCCGACTGCGGGTCGGCCATCAGCTCGTCGTAGAACTGTCGCGCCAGGTCTTCCCCGTGGACATGCACCAGCGCCTTCACGGCATGGCGCAGCCGCCCGGGGGTATGCAAGACGATTCCGGCCCATTCCGTCGATGCCGAATAGTCGTTCTCGCACGACGCGGAAGGATGGCTGGTACTATCGCGTAACGGCATGTCCTGTGGCACTCGTCTGGATCAAAGGGCTCCTGATAGGCGATCGTCTCGTCAAGAACCAGTTACCGGTTACACCGGCCCGCCGGTCGCGGCCCCGGGCGACGGCCGGGCGTGTTCCCGAAGGAGGCTCCCCTTCCGCGAGGTCCCGCCCGGCGGGGCCGGGGATCAGGGAACGGGATTCCCCGGCGGGGTTTCCTCCTCCGTCACGCCGCCGCGGCGGAGGCCGGCGAGAAAATGCTCGCGGTCGGCGGCATGCGCGAAGGGGCAGGTCTCGCGGAATCGCGCCAGGGTGAATCCCGGCGAGATGGACCGCAGCCGCTCGCGTACCGCCTCCGCCTCCGCGGTCCGCCCGAGGTGGCCGAGGGC
>CALNAL010000244.1 GCA_937874445.1 uncultured Acetobacteraceae bacterium
CCGCGACGCCTCGCGCCTGCTCATCGTCGGTTCCGGCCACATCGCCGGCATGCTGGCGCCGGCCTGGGCCACGGTGCGCCCCATCCGCGAGGTACAGGTCTGGAGCCCCCGCCCGGCCCACGCCGAATCGCTCGCCGCCCGCCTGCGCGACGCCGGATTCGCCGCCGCCGCCGCCGCCGAGCTGGAGCCCGCGGTCCGCGCCGCCGACATCGTCTCCTGCGCCACCCTCGCCGAGGCCCCGCTGGTCCACGGCGACTGGTTGCGCCCCGGCACCCATCTCGACCTGATCGGCTCCTTCCGCCCCACCATGCGCGAGGCCGACGACGCCGCCGTCCGCCGCGCCCGCGTCTGGATCGACTGCCCGGCCGCCCTGGACGAATCCGGCGACCTCATCCAGCCGATCGCCAGCGGCGCCCTCGCCCGCGCGGCCATCGCCGGCGACCTCGCGGCCCTCTGCCGCGGCACCGTCCCCGGCCGCGCCGACGCGCAGGAGATCACCCTCTTCAAATCGGTCGGGACCGGCCTGGAGGACCTCGCCGCCGCCACCCTCGTCTGGCGCGACGCCGCCCCGGCGTGAGTGGAGGCGCCCCTCAGAACTGCCCCGCGATATTCCGCCTGAGGATCCCGAAGACGATCTTCCCGGCGGGGGTGAGCGGGCGGCCGTCGGCGCAGCCGATGACGAGAGGGCGCTGGATCTGCGGCGCGACGATCCGGGCCGCCTGGAGCGTGCCCGCCCGCCGCTCCTCCCGGACGGCATGCGCGCCCTGGATGGCGTAGAGGCCCGAGCGCATCACCAGATGCTTCTGGACCTGGATGGAATCGCACTCGGCGGCCACGACGATCCGGACGCCCTTCTTGCCGGCGAGGTGCCCGAGCATGTCGCGCCAGGCGCTCGGGGCGCTGCCGAGAACGAGGGGGAGCCCATTCAGCACTCGAAACGGAACGGTTTCCTGCCCGGTCACCCCATCGCCGGGGGGGCCGACCAGCACCGAATGGTGGATCCCCAGGACGGTGTCGTTGTGCCGGCCCTCCGCGGTGTTGCGCAGCAGGATGCCGATGTCGATCGACCCCGCGTCGAGCCACAGCGACACCTGCCGGGCGATGCCGAGCGACAGGCGCAGCTGGATCTGCGGATAGCCGCGGGCGACCTCGTCATAGAGGCTCCCCGACAGGCGCGGATCCAGCGATTCGAGGATGCCGACCCGGACCAGTCCGGAGGGGGTATCCACGGCGCTGCGGACATCGCGGGCGATGCGCGTCCCGTCATCGAGCCAGGCGACAACGCGGGGATAGACGCGCATCCCCGCCTCGTTGAGGCGGACCCCCCGCCCCGTCCGATCGAACAGATACCCCCCGCAGATCCGCTCGATCGCCGCCAGCTGCCGGCTGACCACGGACTGGGAGACGCCGCGGGAGGCGGCCACCTCGGTCAGGCTGCCGTGGTGGGCGATCTGCACGAACAGCCGCCAGAGATCGATGTTCATCTCGTTCATCGGTGCCCCTCCCGGCCTCCCCGCGATCCGGGCGCGGGCCCGGAGCCATGACTCTCGTGCCATGTCAGGAATAGTTTTCTGCGGCATACGACAAAGCTGCGATCCCCGCTAGCGTACCGTCCAGCGCCCCGGAACCGGCACTCTGCCCGGGGGTGCGGCAACGGCGCGAACGGATGTGCGCGCGGCAGGTCGAGGACCATTCCCATGACGTCTCCGAACGTATTGCTGATTTCCATCGACCAGTGCCCGGCGGCCCTGTTCGGGGCGTCCGGGAGCGGTGAGGTCCTGACCCCGACGATCAACCAGCTGGCCCGTCTCGGGACGCGATACCGGCGGGCCTATTCGGAGTGTCCCATCTGCATTCCCGCCCGGCGGACCCTGATGACGGGCCTCTCCCCGCGCGGGCACGGGGACCGCGTCTTCAAGCCGGCCGAGCCGATGCCCCGGGTGCCGCTGCTCGCCCGCTGCCTGCGCGACGCCGGCTACCAGACCGCGGCCATCGGCAAGCTGCACGTCTTTCCCCAGCGGGACCGGATCGGCTTCGAGGAGGTCTTTCTCGCCGAGGAGGGGCGCGGGGAACTCGGCGGCACCGACGACTACGAGATGTATCTCGCCGACCAGGGCCACGCCGGCGAGCAGTTCCTCCACGGCCTGTGCAACAACGACTACCAGTTCCGCCCGTGGCATCTCGCCGAGCGCCACCACGTCACCAACTGGACGACCCGGGTGGCCGCGCGTTCCATCAAGCGGCGGGACCCGACGCGCCCCTGCTTCTGGCACGTCTCCTACACCCATCCGCACCCGCCCCTGGCCCCGCTGCAGGCCTATCTCGACCTCTACCGGGACCGGCCGGTTTCCCCGCCGACCCTGGCCGACTGGTCGCGCGATCCCGATGCACTGCCGCCGGCGCTGAAGGTGGTGCGCGACTACTGGCCCGAGCGCCACGACCCGAACACCATCGCCGGCATCCGCCGGGCCTTCTACGCGCTGTGCACCCACATCGACCACCAGCTGCGGGTGCTCTTCGGCACGCTGCGGGAGGAAAGACTGCTCGACGACACGATCATCGTCTTCCTCTCCGACCACGGGGACATGCTGGGCGAGCACGGGCTCTGGGGCAAGCGCCTGCACTACGAATATTCCGCCAACGTTCCGATGATCCTCGTCGGGACGGCCGGCAGCACGCGGATCGGCCAGGGTGTCGTCGATTCGCATCCGGTCGGACTCCAGGACGTCATGCCGACGCTGCTCGAACTCTGCGGCCTGCCGATTCCAAAAACCGTCGAGGGCATCTCGCTGCTTTCGCGCGAGCCCCGGAAGTTCCTGTACGGGGAATGCCGCGAGGGGATCAACGCCTCCCGCATGATGCACGACGGGCGCCACAAGCTGATCTGGTATCCCGCCGGCAACCGCACCCAGCTCTTCGACCTGGATGCCGATCCCCGCGAATGCCACGACCTGTCCGCCGATCCGGCCCACGCCGAACTCCGCGAGAGGCTGGAGGCGATGCTGGTGCGCTGCCTCTACGGCCCCGACCTCGCCTGGGTCCGGGGAGGCCGGCTGGTCGGTTTCGATCCCGGTGCGATCGCCCTTCCGCCCAGCCGGACCTTCGGCAACCAGCGCGGATACCACTCCCCCCCGCCCCCGGCCGGCGATCCGGCAAGCAGCGGCAAGGGACCGGGCGGCGCCTGAAGACCGTCCCCGTCATTCCGACAAGAATTCAAAAAAACCGGAGAAGCGTCCATGAAACCCGGCTACGTCAAAGGGCTCCGGTGGTGGATGATCGGGCTGGTCACCGCCACCTTCGTCATCAACTACCTGGACAGAAGCACCCTCTCGGTCGTCATCACCACGCTGAAGTCGGAATTCGGCATCACCACCGCGCAGTATTCCTATGCCGTCTCCGCCTTCCAGTTCTCCTACATGCTGATGCAGCCCCTGGCCGGCACCCTGATGGACATCATGGGCACGAAGCTGGGCTTCGCGGTGTTTGCCGCCTGCTGGTCGGTGGCCTGCATGCTGCACGCCCTGTTGACCGGCTGGATCTCGATGGCCTTCTTCCGCAGCCTGCTCGGCCTGTCGGAGGCGGCCGCGTTCCCCGCGGCCATCAAGGTGGTGACGGACTGGTTCCCCGACCGGGAGAAATCCGTGGCCACCGGATGGTTCAACTCCGGAACCTCGATCGGCGCGATGATCGCCCCCCCGGTCGTTGCCTGGTGCGTGCTCAACTATTCCTGGAAATTCGTCTTCCTCGGAGCCGGTGCGGCCGGCCTGCTCTGGGTGGTCCTGTGGGTGATCTTCTATCACGATCCGAAATCGCATCCCTGTCTGAGCCCCGCGGAACGCAGCTTCATCCGCAGCGGCCAGACCCACGCCCCCGCCGAGAGAAAGCGGGCCTCGCGCTGGACCTTGTTGCGGTCCCGTTATCTCTGGGGGCTGATGGCCGCCCGCTTCTTCGGGGCTCCCGCCTGGGCGACCTTCAGCTTCTGGATCCCGATCTATCTCGCCACCGTCCGCGACATGAGCCTCAAGGAAATCGCCCTGTTCGCCTGGATGCCCTTCCTGGCCGCGGATCTCGGCAGCATCATCGGCGGCTATCTCTGCCCGATCTTCATGCGCCACTTTGGCGTCTCGCTCATCACCTCGCGCAAGCTGGTGGTGGCCACCGGGGCGGTCCTGATGTTCGGCCCCTCGTGCATCGGTCTGGCGAGCGACAAATATGTCGCCGTCGCGCTGTTCTGCATCGGCGGCTTTGCCCACCAGGTGCTGTCGGGCGCGCTGATCACGCTCGCGGCCGACGTCTTCCCCCGCAACGAGGCGGCGACGGCCAGCGGTCTGACCGGCTCGGCCGCCTGGCTGGCCCAGGCCCTGTTCTCCCTCGTCATCGGCGCGCTCGCCAGCCGTATCGGATACGACCCGCTGTTCGTGATGCTGGGATTTTTCGACGTCCTCGCGGCGGCCATTCTCTGGAAGTCGATCCCCTCCGAGATCAAGGGCGCAGAGACGCCCCGCCAGGCGGAAGAGGCTCCCCCGTGCCGGTAGGCCCCGCCCCCCGCGACAGCGGGAAATGGTGGCAGACGGGCCGGCGGCCGGACTACCGCTTCTCGCTGGCCAACGAGCGGACCTTCCTCGCCTGGATCCGCACGGCCATCGCGCTGATCGCCGGCGCGGTCGGCATCGAGCAGTTCGCCTCGCGCCTGGGAACGCCGGCCATCCGCACGGGGCTTGCGCTGGCCCTGCTCGCCGCCGGCGGCCTCCTGGCGGCGACCGCCTACCGGCGATGGGCTGCCGTCGAATCCGCCATGCGTCATGACGCGGAACTGCCGGGGAGCAGCCTGATGCCGGCCCTCGCGGTGGTCATCGCCGTTCTGGCGATCGTGCTGGTCGCCGTGCTGGTGGGCTAGCGGATGGGAGCGGACAGGCCCCCCCGCCGCGATCCCGGCCTGCAGCCGGAGAGAACCTGCCTCGCCGCCTCGCGCGCGGCCCTGGCGGCGCTGGTCGCGGCGCTTCTGTGCCTGAGGATGTCGGAAGCGACCGGGTTCGCCCTGGCGCTCGCCGCGAGTCTCGCGGCGGGAGGGGCCGGCGCGATCTTCCTGGCGGTCGCGCTCCGGCTGGCGTCCCGCCCCGCCCACGGCCGCGTCATCGGGGCGCCGTCGCGGCATATCCGCTGGCTGTTCCGCGGGGCGGCCGTGGCAGTCGCCTCGACCGCCCTGCTGGAGGCCATCAGCATCCTGCTCGGGGAAACCGGATAAGCGGGGCTGCCCCCGCTCCCGTCAGTTCAGCACGCGGCTGGGCTTGACCATGGCGGCGAGAGCGGTGGGGTCGAGTTCGGCGCGCACGCGCTCCAGAGGCATGCGCGGCGACCGGGGGCGCTCCACCGGGATGGAATGAGGCACCAGCGTGAGCTTCGGGGTGGCCACGCCGTGGACGGCGGCGCGCAGCAGGGCGGCGACGAAGGAACGGCCCCACAGCAGCGGCGTGCGGTGCTCGATGGCCCCCCACAGGGCGCGCCAGCGGGCCTGGCGCTCCTCCAGCCCCATGCGCAGCGCGGAGTCGAGCGCGTCGGCCATGGCGTCGGAATCGTGGGGGTTGACGAGCAGGGCGGCATCGAGCTGGCGGGCGGCGCCGGCGAAGCGCGAGAGCACCAGCACGCCGGGGTCCGCGGGGTCCTGGGCGGCGACGTATTCCTTGGCCACCAGGTTCATCCCGTCGCGGATCGGGCTCACGAGGCCGACCCGGGCCTGGCGCATGAATCCGGCCACGGTGGCGCGGTCCACGGCGTGCGAGACCATGCGCAGCGGCTGCCAGTCGGGCTCGCCGAGGTCGGCATTGAGAGCCCCCGCCTCGCGGTCGAGCGCGGCACGGAGGTTGCGATAGAGCTCCACGTCCTTGCGCGACATCGCCGCGATCTGGAGCATGGTGACATGGCCGCGCCAGTCGGGGCGCTTCTCCAGCAACTGGCGCAGCCCGGCAAGGCGCTGCAGCAGGCCCTTGGTGGGGTCGAGCCGCTCGACGCCGAGAATCAGGCGCTCGCCGTCGAGCGAGCGGCGCAGGCGGCGGGCGGCCGGGCTGTCGGCCATTTCGGCGGCGGTGCGGGCAAAGCTGCGCGCCTCGATCTCGACGGGGAACACGCCCACGCGCACGCGCCGGCCGCCGTAGAGCACCGAGCCGGACGGGCCGCGCACCGCGCCGGCCAGGATCTGCGCCGCGGCGATGAAGTTGTGGGCGTCGTTGTCGGTCTGGAAGCCGATGAGGTCGGCCGAAAGCATGTCGCGCACGAAGTCGGCCATCTCGGGAGCGGCGGCCAGCACGTCGGGGGCGCAGAAGGGGATATGGAGGAAGAAGCCGATCGGGTTGAGCACCCCGCGCGCCCGCAGCGCCGCGGCAAGCGGCAGCAGGTGGTAGTCGTGGACCCAGATCAGGTCGTCGGGCCGCAGCAGGGGCTGCAGCGTGGCGGCGATGCGGACATTGACCTCGCGATAGGTGCGGGCGTCGCGCCGGTCGTACTTCATCAGCTCCGGCATGGTGTGCAGGAGCGGCCAGAGCACGCCGTTGGAGAAGGCGTTGTAGTAGCCTTCGTGCTCCTCGCGGGTGAGGTCGATGGTGGCGTAGTCCACTCCGCCGCTGCGCTCGATGGAAGGCGACTGCGCGGCGGCCTCGGGGACCACCGCGCCGCTCCAGCCGAACCACAGGCCGCCGCGCTTCTCCATCAGCCCGTCGAGCGCCACGGCGAGGCCACCGGCCTGGGCGCCCATGGAAGGCGCCGGCACTCGGTTGGAGACGACAACAAGGCGGTTCATGCAACCTCCTCAAGCCTGGACGGGCGGGCGGCGAAAGGGCCGCCCTGCGGGCCGGGCACGCACGTTAAGGCAATCTCCGGGGCGGCCGGATGCCGGCCGGCCGGGGAGCGTGGCGGCGGGAAGGACACGTCCTCGTGCCTCTCCCGCCCCTCGCATGGGCCGTATAGTCCAGCCGGACATGGCAAGATTGCGGCGAAGATTCCGGCACTTTGGGGCAGAAGCGGATTCCACGCCGCAAGCCGGACCGCGCCGGGGCTGCGAAAGCCCGCGCCGCCCTGGTCCGCTCCCGACATTCCAAAAGAGCTTCGTATTCCAACGCATTGATATTCGGAGAATCACCGTCCGGCGAGTCGCGCCGCGCACCGAACCGGAGGCGGAAAGGAGCGGAAGATTCGCATGGGTGGCATCCAAGCCTGCGGGCCACGCAGGGCACACGCGGCCGTGTCGCCGCCCCCTCTTGGCAAGCCCGTCGGGTGAGAGGAAATGAAATGCCATGGAACCGAAACTCGTCGAAACGCTCACCGGCTGGCGCCGCCATCTGCACGCCCACCCGGAACTCTCCCTCCAGGAACGCAACACCGCGGCCTTCGTCTGCGACCGGCTGAAAGAGCTGGGCATCCCCTTCGAGGCGGGGGTGGGCGGCAACGGCGTGGTGGCCACGCTCACCCGCGGCGCCTCCAACCGCAGCGTCGGCCTGCGCGCCGACATGGACGCGCTGCCCATCCTGGAGGCGACCGGCCTGCCCTACGCCTCCAGCCACAGCGGGGTGATGCACGCCTGCGGCCACGACGGCCACACCACCAGCCTGCTCGGCGCGGCCGCCCTGCTGGCCGCGGACCCCAGCTGGAACGGCACGGTGCGGCTGATCTTCCAGCCCGGCGAGGAGGGCTACGGCGGGGCCGAGGCGATGCTCAAGGACGGAGTCCTGGAGCGATTCCCGATGGAGCGGGTGTTCGCCTACCACAACTGGCCGGGACTGGAGGCGGGCACCATCGCCGTGCACGACGGCCCGGTGATGGCCGGCGGCATGCGCATCCACATCGTGCTGGACGGCCGCGCCTCCCATGCCGGCATGCCGCATCTCTCGCATGATCCGGTGGTGGCGACCGGACACGTGATCGTGGCGCTGCAATCCATCGTGGCACGCAACGTCGATCCGCTCGAATCGGCGGTGGTCACGATCGGCATGGTCCAGGCCGGCACCGCGCCCAACCAGGTTCCCGCCCAGGCGGCCCTGCACGGCACCGCCCGCTTCTTCCGCCCGGCGGTGGAGAAGCTGCTCGACGAGTCCATCCACCGGGTGGTGGAAGGCATCGCCGCCACGATGGGCGTGAAGGCCGAGATCGACCTCTCCGACCGCGTGCCGGCCACCGTCAACACCTCCGCCGAAGCCACGCTCGCCGCCGAGGCGGCGGCCGAGGCGGGGCTCACGGTGCGCCGCGACCTCGCCCCGGCGATGACCAGCGAGGATTTCTCGCATTTCCTGCTCAAGCGCCCCGGGGCCTTCCTGTGGGTGGGCAACGGGCCGGTGGAGTCGGGCACGGGGCTGCACAACCCCCGCTACAACTTCAACGACGCGATCCTGCCGTCCGCCGCGACGGCGCTGGCCGCGGCGGCGAAGCGGGCCCTGCGCGAAGGCGTCTGACCCGCCAGCCCGGGGGCCTCTACTCAGGGCCCCCGGG
>CALNAL010000245.1 GCA_937874445.1 uncultured Acetobacteraceae bacterium
CCAGCAGCCGCCATACCCGCGCCCCGCATGTCTCGGGGGCGCGGAGATGTGTATAACCGACAGGGCCGGACCTGCTCCACCAGCTCATGGCCGCCCAGCCCTCCGCCGCGGAGGGCCCCGCCGCGGCGGAGGAGGAGCCCCAGAGCCCGGAACAGCTGGCCGAGCGGCGCGCGCGGCTGGACGCCATCCTGCGGGCCATTCTCGCCGATGCCGAGGCGGGGTTCCGCACCGCCGGGGTGCTCTACCAGGATTTCCTGGTGCGCTGCCGCATCGAGGGGTTCGGCTCGAGCGTGCCCGACCTCGCCGTCTTCCGCCGCATGCTGACCCGCGCCCGTGCCGGCATCAGCGCCGAGATGGCCCAGGACGCGGTGTGGCAGGACGTGCTGGCCCGCGCCGGCGCGCTGCCCGAGGACATGCAGGGCCTCTACCTGATGCTCGCCCGCGCCGCGCGGGAGGGCGCGCCCTGCCCCTCCGATGCGGCGATCGCGCGCGTCTACGGCACGCGCTCGCCCGGCCGGGCGCGGCGGGTGCTGGGATACATCGAGGAGCAGGGACTCATCGTCTGCCAGGCCGACGGCGCCGGGCGGCGCATCGTGACGCTGGTGGAACTCGGCTGGGCGACCGCGCCGGGCGACCCCACCCGGGGCGACACTGACGCCCCGCACCGGGACGAGGCCCGCGAGCCGCGGGGCGAACGGCTCGCGGGGTAGGGGCCCCTCCGACGCGCCCTGCTTACGGCGCGCCCGGCTCGGGGGGCACCAGCGCCACCGCGCTCGCGGCGATGCCGATGCGCGTCGTGGCGCCGGGCGGGAGGGGGGCCTCGGTGTCGTCGTCGGAGACGAAGAACTCGCCCTTCAGCCCCTCCAGCCGCACCGTGTATTCCATGTGGCTGCCAAGATAGGAGGCCTTGTCCACCTCGGCCGCCAGCGCGGGCTCGTCGGGGCGCGCCAGGTGCAGCGCGTGCGGGCGCACCGCCAGCTCGGCCGCGCCGTCGGCGATGCCGCGCCGCGGCACCACCAGGCGCAGGCTCCCCAGGCTGGCCTCGGCACGCGTGGCGTCGAGGCCGCGCACCTGGACGGGCATCAGGTTGGCGTCGCCGATGAAATCGGCCACGAAACGGTTGGCCGGCTCCTGGTACAGCTCGCGCGGCGTGCCGTCCTGCGCGATGCGGCCCGCGCGCATCACGATGATGCGGTCGGAGACGGCGAGCGCCTCGGTCTGGTCGTGGGTGACGTAGACCACGGTGAGGTGAAGCTGCTGTTGCAGCGCGCGGATTTCGTCACGCACGCGGCGGCGCAGCTTGGCGTCGAGGTTGGAGAGAGGCTCGTCGAAGAGCAGCACCTCGGGTTCCAGCACGATGGCGCGCGCCACCGCCACGCGCTGCTGCTGCCCGCCGGAGAGCTGGCCGGGCAGGCGCTCCTCCAGCCCGGCGAGGCCGACCTGCGCCAGCTTGTCGCGCGCCACCTCCTCGGCCTGGGCGCGCTTCATGCCGCCGGAGCGCAGGCCGTAGCAGACGTTGGCCAGCACGTTCATGTGCGGGAAGAGCGCATAGCTCTGAAACACCATCGAAACGTTACGATCGGCGGCAGAAAGCCCCGTCACGTCGCGTCCGCCGATGAGCACGCGGCCTTTCGAGATTTCCTCGAGCCCGGCCAGCATGCGCAGCGTGGTGGTCTTGCCGCAGCCGGAGGGGCCGAGCAGGCAGAGCAGGGTGCCGGGTGTGATGGTGAAGGAGATGTCGTCCACCGCGGCGGTGTGGCCGTAGAGCTTGGAGACGTTGTGGAATTCGACGGCGTGGTGCTTCATGCCACCCCAACTCCCATTTGGCCGAGCTTCGTTTGCTTATCGGCGAGACCGCGCCGCCCGATGCTCTGGCGCCCGACCAGCAGGCCGATCAGACCCAGCGCCGCGACCATCACCACGATGAGACCGGCGGAATAGACCAGGGCGATGCCGTACTCGCCCACGTCGGCCCGGCCGACGATGTAGACGGTGGCAAGCTGATACTGCGCGGTGGTGAGGAAGATCACCGCCGAGACCGCCGTGACCGCGCGCACGAAGGCATACACCAGCGCCGTGATGACCGCCGGGCGGATGATCGGCAGCACCACCAGCCGCACCGTGCGGAACGAGCGCGCCCCCAGGGTCAGCGATGCCTCGTCGAGGCTGCGGTCGAGCTGGGCGAGGGAGGCGAGGCCGGCCCGGATGCCCACCGGCATGTTGCGGAAGACGAAGGCCAGGACAAGGATGATGCCCGTGCCGGTGAGTTCGAGCGGCGGCGTGTTGAAGGCCATGATGTAGGCGATGCCGATCACCGTTCCGGGGATGGCGAAGCTCAGCATGGTGCCGAACTCGAAGATCGACTTGCCGCCGAAATCCTGCCGCGCCAGCAGCCAGGCGATCAGCAGCCCGAGTGCGGCGGTGAAGGGCATCGCCACCAGTGCCAGGCCGATGGTGGTGAGGAAGGAGTTCCACGCCGAGCCGGAGAGGAACCAGCCGCCCACCCCGTGCGAAACCCCGAAGGCAGTGAGGAAGTATTTCATCGTGAAGGCGTTGTCGCGCCCGAAGTCCACAGTGAAGCCGCCCACCATGATGATGCCGTAGACCACCACCGTGAGCAGCAGCCACGGCACCACCACGCAGCCGCAGGCGGCGCGCACGCCGACCGGCAGGGAGGGATGCAGGCCGGAGTCCCCCTTGCCGGAAACCGATGTGTAGTTCTCGCCTTTCTGCCAGTAGCGCTGTGCGAGAAAGGCGGTGAGCGTGAAGGCCAGCAGCACGATGCCGAGCACCGCCGCGCGGCCCTGGTCATGCGTGGCGCCCACCACCGCGAAGAAGATGTCGGTCGAGAGAACGGTATAGTTGCCGCCCAGCATCAGCGGGTTGGCGAAATCGGCCATGCTCTCGATGAAGCCGATCAGGAAGGCGTTGGCGATGCCCGGGCGGATCAGCGGCCAGGTGACGGTGCGAAAGGTGCGCCACGGGCCCGCGCGCAGGGTCTGCGCCGCCTCCTCCATCGAGGGGCTGACCGCCTGGAGCACGCCGGCCATCACCAGATAGGCGATGGGCGTGAAGGCCAGGGTCTGGGCGATGGCGATGCCGGACAGCCCGTAGATCCAGCGCGAACGCGGAATGTCGAAGTGCAGGGCCAGGAAATTCGAGACCACCCCGGCGCGGCCGAACAGGATGATCAGCGCCAGCCCGATGACGAACGGCGGCGTGATGACCGGCAGCACCGAGAGCATCGCGAACAGGCGCTTCATGCGCACGCGGGTGCGCACCGAGACCAGCGCGAAGGCCAGGCCGAGCAGCGTGGAGGTCACGCCCACCAGCAGGGCCGCGGCCACCGAGTTGAAGACCGAGCCGCAGGCCGACCCGCCGGCCAGGCAGGAAAGCCCCCAGAGGGAGCGGTCGGTGAGCTTGTCGAAGAAGGCCGGGAGCGAGAAGGCCCCGGTGGAATCGCGCACCGCCGAGGCGAACACCGAGAACAATGGCGCGCCGATGAACAGCAGGATGGCGAGCGAGGTGAGCAGGATCGAGGAGACGACGAAGATGTCGCCCCGGCAGCGTCCGGCGCGCGCCCGCCCGATGCCCACCAGGAAGGTGCAGGAGAGGGCGTAGAGCAGCGCCCCCCAGCCCAGGGCCGGCTGGGTCGGGGTCAACGTGGGGAAGGCGGCGGCCAGCATGCCGACCGTCCATCCGCGATAGCCGATCGACAGCCCCTCGATGACGAGCCAGACGATGCCGAAGATGCCGCCCGCCGTCAGCCAGTGCGGCCGCCCCGCCCGTCCGCCCCGGCCGGCGCCCCAGTCAACGCCGATGGCGGCCAGCAGCGGCGCCACCAGCAGCCCCAGCAGCCAGGGCTTGCCCAGTACCAGACCCTGCACCACCGCCGGCCAGATCGCGGGATGACCCGCGAGGATGTCGGCGGTGGTGTCGTCGAGCCCGTACCAGGGCAGGAGAATCAGGGAGACCGCGACGAGAGCCAGCCACAGTCGTTCCGGTTGCTTCATCGCGGCTCTTCCCTGTCAGGCGCGCCTTAGCGGGCCTGGCTCTTCACTTCGTCGTTCCAGCGCTTGAGCAGGCGGGTGCGCTCGGCCGCCGAGCCGTACTTCGCGGAATCGTAGTTGATCAGCTTGATCTTCGCGAGGTCGGGGCTCTCGGGCGGGGGCGCGAGGTTGGCGTTGGAGGGCAGCTGGAAGGAGTTGAACTTCGGCGCCAGCGCCTGCGCCGCCGGGGTCAGGGCCCACTCGTAGAACTTCTTGGCCTCGTCCATGTGCTTGGCGCCCTTGATGATCGACATGGCGCCGATCTCGTAGCCGGTGCCTTCGCAAGGGCTCACCGTGACCACCGGCTTGCCGGTTTTTGCCACGGCGATGATGTCGTGCTGGAAGGCGATGCCGACCATCGTCTCGCCGCGTCCCATGGCGAGCGCCGGGGCGGCGCCGGCCTTGGTGTATTCGTTGATGTTCTGGTGCAGCTTCTTGAGATAGGCGAAGGCCGGGTCTTCGCCCATGACCTGCACCACGGTGGCCAGAACCGTCCAGGCGGTGCCCGAGGAGTTCGGGTCGGCCATCTGCACCTCGCCCTTGAACTCGGGCTTGATGAGATCGGCCCAGCAGGCCGGCGGGGCCAGCTTTCTGCTGGCCAGCTCTTCCTTGTTGTAGCCGAAGCCCAGCGCGCCGAGGTAGATGCCGACCGTGCGCTGATGCGACACCTGGCTGTACTTCTGCGCCCAGTCGCGCAACTGCGGCAGCAGCGGCGAGACGTAGGGCTCGGTCAGCCCGTCATCGGCGGCCTGCAGATGCGGGTCACCCGTGCCGCCCCACCAGATGTCGCCGCGGGGGTTTTCCTTCTCGGCGCGCAGGCGGGCGTAGATCTCGCCGTTGCTCATGCGGCTCATGTCGGTGCGGATGCCGGTCTGCTGGGTGAACGCGTTGACCATGCCGCGGCACCAGTCCTCGTCCACGCCGCAGTAGACCGAAAGCTGGGCACGGGCCGGAGTGGCTACCACCAGGGCAAGCCCCAGCGAGCCCCAAAGGGCGAGTTTCATTCGGTTCATGAAGTTTCCTCCCGAGCAACGATGAGCGCGAAGATTAGCTCGCCGTCATAAAACTGTCATGTCCTATCCCGCGGCGGGCGGGTCGCAGGGGATTTTTCCTCCCCCAGGAGGGAGAGCAAGGGAAGGTCTTCTTTTTCCTGAAGGAAAAAGAAGCAAAAAGGACTTTTGTTCATTT
>CALNAL010000246.1 GCA_937874445.1 uncultured Acetobacteraceae bacterium
CGCCCACGCCCCCGGCTGGCACACGGCCATGGCCCGGCCGCTGTCGGCGGGGAGGAGCGGGGAAAACCCGGGCCGCGTGCTGACCGCCAGCCTCGGCTCCGGGCTGGGCGCCGCCCTGCCCCGCCGCCAGGCCGACGCGCCGGGCGAGGACATCGTGGCCGCCATCATCGCCCCCGACGGCACCCTGGTGGCGCGAACCCCCGGGAGGGAGAGCGCGTCCGGCAAGGCCGCCCCCCTCCTGGCCCATCCCGCCCTGCTCGAGCATCTCCGCCGCGAGCCCTTCGGCCTGATCGTGGACGCCGCCACCCGCGCGGGCGTGCCCGGCGTGCGCGCCTTCGCCCGCGCGCCGCAGAGCGGATTCGCCGTCACCCTGGTGGTGCCGCAGGCCCGCTTCGAAGGTCCGCTGCGCGCCGCCCTGGCCCGCCTGCTCGGCTTCGGCTCGGTGCTGCTGCTGGGCGGGCTCGCCGCCGCCTACCTGCTGGCACGCGGCATCGTCCGCGCGGTCGGGCGCGTCACCCGCGTGGCCGCCGAGGGCGGGGACACCGGCCTGCCCGAACTCGACCGCCTGGCCACCATCCTCTCGCGCGAGGAGGCCGCCCGCCGGCAGGCCCAGGCCGCGCAGGAGGCCGAGCACGGCGAACTCATCGACGTGCTCGGCTCGATCGGCGACGCCTTCTACGCCATCGATTCCGGGTGGCACGTGGCGTTCGCCAACCGCCGCGCCCTCGAGCTGTTCGACCGCAGCGAGGCCGACCTGCTCGGACGTCCCCTGCTCGCCGCGCTGCCGGAGCTGCAGGGCTCGCTCAATATCGCCCGCTACCGCGAGGTGATGACCGACGGCACCAGCCGCGCCTTCCGCGCCCTCTCGCCGGTGATGGGGCGCTGGACCGACTATACCGTCTATCCCCGGCGCGGCGGGGGCGTGGCGATCTACCTGCGCGACATCTCCGCCCAGGTCGCCGCCGAGCAGGCGCTGCGCGGCTCGGAGGCCCGGCTGCGGCTGGCCCAGCGCATCGGCGGCGTGGGCAGCTTCGAGTGGACCCCCGATTCCGGGCGGATCGCCATCTCCGAGGAGTTCGCCGCCCTGCACGGCCTGCCGCCGGGACGCACGACCCTCGAACGCGACGACCTGATCGAGCTGGTGCATTCCCGCGACCGCGACGGCTTCGAGGCCGACCTGCAGCGCGTGCTGCACGCCGGCCCCACCTTCGACCTCGGCTACCGCATCGTGCGCGCCGCCGATGGCGAGACGCGCTGGATGGTCGGCCGCGGCGAGGTGTTCCGCAGCGAGACCGGCGCCGTCACCCGCGTGGTGGGGGTGGTGCAGGACGTCAGCGAGACCCGCGAGGCCCAGCGCCACCAGGACGAGGCGCTCGCGGTGCTCAACTCGCTGCTCGACAACGCGCCGATCGGGCTCGCCTTCTTCGACCGCGCCCATCGCGCGGCGCGGCTCAACGGGGCGGTGGCCCGGCTCGCCGGACGGCCCGTCGAGGCGCTGCTCGGGCGGCCGCCGGGCGAGCTGCTCGGCGACCCCTCCGACCGGCTCGAGCACGTGGTCGAGGCGGTGTTCCGCTCCGGGGCGCCGATCTCCGACATCGAACTCACGGCCTCCGTGGACGGGCAGGCGCGCCTGTGGCTCGCCGGATTCTACCCCGTCCCCGACCCCGACGGGGGCGTGCTGTGGGTGGGCGCGGTGGTGGCCGACATCACCGAGCGCCGGCGCGACCAGCAGCAGCTGCACCGCCTCAACGAAACCCTCGAGGCACGGGTGAAAAGCGAGGTCGCCGCCCGCGAGGACGCCCAGAACCGCCTGGCCCACGCCGAGCGCATGCAGGCCCTCGGCCAGCTCGCCGGGGGCATGGCGCACGACTTCAACAACGTGCTGCAGGCGGTGAGCGGCTGTGCCGCGCTGATCGGGCGGCGGCCCGACAAGCCCGAAAACGTGCAGCGCCTGGCCCGGCGCATCATCGACGCCGCCGAGCGCGGCGGGGCGACCACCCGGCGGCTGCTGGCCTTCGCCCGCCGCGACGAGCTGCGCGCCGAGGCGATCGCTCCCGCCGCCCTGCTCGGCGGACTGCGCGAGATGATCGCCCCGGTGCTGGGCAGCGCCATGCGCCTGGAAGTGGTCTGCGAGGACGGACTGCCGCCGGTGCTCGCCGACCGCGGGCAGCTCGAGACCGTGCTGGTCAATCTCGCCGTCAACGCCCGCGACGCCATGCCCGAGGGCGGGCGCCTGGAAGTGTCGGCGCGGCGGGAGGACGTGGCCCCCCGCGAGGAGCATCCCGCGGCCCTGAAGCCCGGGCCCTACCTGCGCCTCGCCGTGGCCGACAGCGGCCGGGGCATGGATGCCGCCACGCTGGCGCGCGCCACCGAGCCCTTCTTCACCACCAAGGCCAAGGGCAAGGGCACCGGGCTCGGGCTTGCCATGGCGCGCGGGTTCGCCGAGCAGTCGGGCGGCGGGCTGATGCTCGAGAGCGCGCCGGGACAGGGCACCACCGTCACGCTGTGGCTGCCGACGGGCAGCGCCTTCCCCGCGCCGGCACGCGCCCCCACCCCGACGGCGGCCTCGGCACGGCGCATCCTGCTGGTGGACGACGACAGGCTGGTGCGCGAGACGGTGGCCGCCCAGCTCGGCGACGCCGGTTACACCGTATCCAGCGCCGCCGGCGGCGAGGCGGCGCTGGACATGCTGAAAGGAGACGCCGCGCCCGATCTGCTGCTGACCGACTTCTCCATGCCGGGGATGAATGGCCTGGCCCTGATCCGCGCGGCCCGCCTGCGCCGCCCGGGGCTGCCCGCCCTCCTGCTGACCGGCTATGCCGGCGAGGCGGAGGAGCTGGCCGCCGGCCTGCCCGAACGCTTCGCGCTGCTGCGCAAACCGGCCGGCCAGAACGAACTGGTGGCCCGCATCGAGGCGCTGCTCGGGACGTAGGAGGCCGGGCGCCCCGGGGCGTGTCGCCGGCCGGCGTGGGGCAAGGATGCGTCCGGGCGAAGAAGGGCGGAATACGCTTCGCTCTTCCGTCCTACCGGGCTACCAGTCTGCTGATTTGGGTTCTTTGCAGCAGAAAGAATGAGGAGGAGCAGCATGAGCATGATTTGTCCGCATTGCGGCACGAGCTTTCATGGTAGATGGGATATTGACGTGCTCGGCTCTTCCTATGGAGACACGATTTGGAAATATAAAGAAATATGGTGCCCGGAGTGTCATGAGGCAGTTATAGAA
>CALNAL010000247.1 GCA_937874445.1 uncultured Acetobacteraceae bacterium
GCTGCGCATGTCTCGTGGGCTCGGAGATGTGTATAAGAGACAGGCTCACCCTGGCGGAGCTGGCGGCGCTGTTCGCCCCCACCGCCATCGCCCTGCGCATGGAGATCAAGTGGGACGCCGCGCATCGCGCCTACCCGGGCCTGCTGGGGCGGGCGCTCGGCGTGCTCGACGCGGCGGGGATGCGCGGGCGCACGGTGGTGACGAGCTTCCTGCTCCCCGTGGCCGCCGAGGCCGCCGCCACGCCGGGGCTGGCGGGGGCGATCTGGCTGGTGGCGGCCGATCTGTACGAATATCTCGGCACCGGCGGCATCGCCGCGGCGGCGCGGCTGGCGGGCGTGGCGGCGCTGGGCATCCGCGCCGACCGGCTCGACGCGGCGCTGCTCGCCACGCTGCGGGCGGCGGGCTTCGGCGTCGGCTGCTGGGGCGTGAAGGACGAGGCCGCCATTCGCCGGGCGCTGGCGCTCGGGGTGGACGTGTTCACCGCCGACCTGCCGGAGCTGGCGCTGCGGCTGCGGGCGGACCCGGCCGTCTAGAGAATTTCCCATGCGATCGGCGCTTCCGGTGCGCGCGGCGATCGGCTATGAGAGCGGCCCGGTGCAACCCCAACCAGGAGGCCTCGTATGGAAATGACCGTGCTGACGCGCCTCCCCCGGCGAATCCTGGCCCATCTGGCCTAGGCTTTTCGCGCCTCCTCCCGGCACCCCATCCGCCCATTCCATCAGCCCATCCCATCAGAAAGTCGCGCGCCCCCCCAGGCGGGCTGCGCCCTTTTCGCCGCCGTCTCCCGACGCGCGTGCGCCGCCCAACGGAGCCTTTCATGTTTGCGTGGTTCGAACACCGCCTCGATCCGTACCCGGAGGAGGCGCCGGCCCAGCCTCCCTCCGGGTTTTGTGCGTTCCTCTGGCACTACACGAAGCCGGTCTGGCCCTGGCTGCTCGTCACCGCCGTCTGCGCCGCGCTGGCAGCGGCCGGCGAGGTGGTCCTGTTCCGCTTCCTCGGCGACATCGTCGACTGGCTGGGCCATGCCGACCGCGCCACCTTCCTCGCCACCGAGGGCTGGAAGCTCCTGGGCATGGCCCTGATGGTCCTGGTCGGGCTGCCCCTGGTGGCCGGCCTCGATGCGCTCGTCGTGCACCAGGTGCTGATGGGCAACTTCCCGATGATCGCGCGCTGGAAGATGCACCGCTTCCTGCTGCGCCACGCGATGGCCTTCTTCGCCGACGAGTTCGCCGGGCGGGTTTCGGCCAAGCTGATGCAGACCTCGCTCGCCATCCGCGACACGGTGGTGAAGCTGCTCGACGTCTTCATCTATATCGTCACGTATTTCGCCGCGGTGCTGGTCGTGGTGGCCTCGGCCGACCCGCGCCTGGTCCTGCCGCTCGTGGTGTGGCTGGTGGTCTACGGCGCGACCGTCGCCTGGTTCGTGCCGCGCCTGCGCCGGGTCTCCTCCGAGCAGGCCGACGCGCGCTCGGTGATGACCGGCCGCATCGTCGACAGCTACACCAACATCGCGACCGTCAAGCTGTTCTCCCACGCCGCCCGCGAGGAGGGCTACGCCCGCGACGCGATGAACGTCTTCCTCGAGACGGTCCACCGCCAGATGCGGCTGGCCTCGCTCTTCCAGATCCTCGTCTATTCCTACAACTGCCTGGTGCTGTTCGCGGTCGGGGGCCTCTCCATCCGGCTGTGGCTCGAAAGCAGCATCTCGGTCGGCTCCATCGCCATCGCGATCGGGCTTGCCATGCGCATCAACGGCATGTCGCAGTGGGTGATGTGGGAGGTCTCGGCGCTCTTCGAGAACATCGGCACCGTCTACGACGGGCTGAGCATGCTCCGGAAGCCCCACGACGTGGTGGACCGCCCCGGGGCGGGCCGGCTGGCCGTGCCGGAGGGACGCATCCGCTTCGAGAACATCGTGTTTCAGTACGGCCTCACGAGAGGCGTGCTCGACGGCCTCACCCTGGAGGTCAAGCCCGGCGAGAGGGTCGGCGTGGTCGGACGTTCCGGCGCCGGCAAGACCACGCTGATGAATCTTCTGCTGCGCTTCTACGATCTCGAAGGCGGGCGCATCACCATCGACGGCGTGGACATCTCGACGGTGACCCAGGACAGCCTGCGCGCCGCGATCGGCGTGGTGACGCAGGAGACCTCGCTGCTGCATCGCTCGATCCGCGACAACATCGCCTATGGCCGGCCCGGGGCAACCGATGCCGAGATCGTCGCGGCGGCCGAGGCGGCCAACGCCTGGGACTTCATCGCCCGGCTTTCCGACCGGCAGGGCCGCCGGGGGCTCGACGCGCATGCGGGCGAGCGCGGCGTCAAGCTCTCCGGCGGGCAGCGCCAGCGCGTCGCCATCGCCCGGGTGTTCCTCAAGGACGCGCCGATCCTGGTCCTCGACGAGGCGACCTCGGCGCTGGATTCCGAGGTCGAGGCGGCGATCCAGGAGAACCTCTTCGCCCTGATGGCGGGCAAGACGGTGATCGCGATCGCGCATCGCCTCTCCACGCTGACCCAGATGGACCGGCTGATCGTGCTCGACCGCGGGCGCATCGTGGAGACCGGTACCCATCGCGAGCTGGTGGCGGCAGGCGGGATCTATGCCGATCTGTGGGACCGGCAGTCGGGCGGGTTTCTCGGGGATGTCGCGGTGCGGGAAGGGTAGGATCAAGGAAGGCAAGGCAAGGCAAGGCAAGGAAGTCTTCTTTTCCTGAAGGAAAAGAAGCAA
>CALNAL010000248.1 GCA_937874445.1 uncultured Acetobacteraceae bacterium
CGACAGGTTGGGGCGCCGCCTTCGGGGCAGCCAGCTCGGCCTGGGCCGTCAGCCAGAACTCGCCGTCGCGTCCATGGGGGCATCCGGCCTGCTCCCAAAGCTGATAAGCACGCTCGCGGATTCGCTGTTCGTTGTCGGCCATCATCCCTCCTGGCTCTTGATTGGTGGCATTTCCCCCCGGGCGTGTCGCGCTTGGCCGGCCGCGTTCACACGGGACAGGCGGCCGGGACACCCCGGGATGTCCGCCTGCTCTGTACGATGTGCAAGGCGGTTGCGTTTTCGTCAAGATATTCCCGCGCGGGAGACGTGCCGCCGTTGGGCCGAACCGGCGCGGCAAGGTGTTCTTGCTGCCCGCAAGAAGAACCAGGAAAGCCTCTTCCGTTAAGGTCTTGCCACCGAAAACCGCGCAGAGCCCGACAAACAAAATCCCTTTTGTTGCTTTTTCCTTCAGGGGAAAAAGCCTTCCCCCCCTTATCCGCCCGGGCAGGAAAATCCAGGCAGCGACACGCCCGCAGCGACACGTCCCTTGACGGAAACGTGTGTCCCGCCGGCTCGCAACCGCGCGGGGCGCGCCCTATATCCCGCCCGGGCAGGACGGTTTTTCGATTTCACGAAAATTCCGTGTTGTTTCAATCCCCGATCCGTCGCGCCCCGAAACAAGGGCGCACGCAAGAGAAAGTTGTTGTCATGGCAAAGATCGTCGTCGTCTATCATTCCGGCTACGGCCACACCAAGGTGGTGGCGGAACATATCGCCAAGGGGGCCCAGGCCGAGGCTGTGACGCAGCTCGTGGCCATCGATGCCGAGGGCAACCTCGCCGAGGCCGACTGGAACGCGCTGGACGCGGCGGATGCCATCATCTTCGGGGCGCCGACCTACATGGGCAACGTGAGCTGGCAGTTCAAGAAATTCGCTGATGTCAGCTCCAAGCGCTGGTTCGAGCGGCGCTGGACCGACAAGGTGTTCGGCGGCTTCACCAACTCGGCGAGCCCCAACGGCGACAAGCAGGTGACGCTCATCACGCTGCAGACCCTCGCCTCGCAGCATGGCGGCCTGTGGGTGAGCCTCGGCCTGCCGCCGTCCAGCACCAAGGCCGCGACGCAAGCCGATGTGAACAACCTCGGCGGCTCGGTGGGCCTGCTGGTCCGCTCGCCCTCCGACGCCTCGGTGGAGGAGGTCCACTCCGGCGACCTCAAGACCGCCGAACTCTACGGCAAGCGCATTGCCGCCGTCGCGGTCAAGCTCGCCGCCTGATCTCCGGAGCCAGAATCTCCGGAGCCCTGATCTCCAACGTGGGGAGCCTCCCGGCGGAGGCCCCCCACCCGGCCCTTCAGGCCTTGCGGTGCCAGAAGGTGAGCTGGGAGAGGATGCAGTCCCAGCCGCTCTCCTGGATGTCGAGGCTGAGAGAGACGGCATTGGTGGTGTAGCGGTAGAGCAGCGGCTTGCAGTATTCCGCCACCGCCATGTCGTTGAGCCTGATGAACATCGCGGCCCGCCTGGCCGGGTCCAGCTCCTTGCCGGCCTCGGCATAGATCTTGTCGTACTCGGGGTTCTGCCAGCGGCTGACGTTGGTGCCCAGCCACTTGTTGGCCTTGGAGGCCGCATCCCACGAACAGAACGCCTTCATGAACCCGGCCGGATCGGGCTGGTACATGGCGTAGGTGTACATCTCCATGTCGGCGTAGAACTTGGTGTAGGTGTCAGGGTTCGCCACATCGGAGGAGAAGAACACCGAGGCGGGAACGGCCTTCAGCTCGAGCGCGATGCCGGCCTTCTGGCAGGCCTGCTTGATCACCTGCTGGCACTTCTGCCGCGGCGCGTTGATCGAAGTCTGGAACACGAACTTCAGCGCCACCCCGTCCTTGGCGCGGATGCCGTCGGCTCCCGGCTTCCAGCCGGCCTCGTCCAGCATCTTCGTCGCCTTGGCGATGTTGAACTCCCACTTCGTCGCCTTGGAGACGAACCGCGGCGGCCCATTGACCACGTTGGCGGTGGCCTTGGCGGTGCGGCCGTAGATGAATTTCTCCATCGCGCCGAGGTCGCACAGCAGGTGCATGGCGTGGCGCACCGCCGGGTCCTTGAAGGCGGGGTGCTGCGTCTTCACCGAGGAGCGCTCGCCGTCCACCTCCTGGCCGGGGTCGGTGGCATTGAGCATCAGCAGCTCGATGTTGCCGCCGCGCACCATGTTGACCCGTCCCTTGCCGGCGGCCTCGAGGTTGCGCAGGATCGAATCTTCGATCTGGGTGTTGTTGGCGTAGTCGTATTCGCCGGTCTGCAACACCGCGCGCGCCGCCGAGGTGGCGTCGCCGCCGCCCTTCATCTCGACCGCATCGAAGAAGGGCCGGTTGGGGATGTGATAGTCGGGGTTGCGCTCGGCGCGCAGGAAGTCGCCAGGGCGGAAGGCGACGAATTTGTACGGGCCGGTGCCGACCGGGGCGAGATTGGCCGGCGCGTCGCGCGACTTGTCGCCCACGTAGTCCTTGAAGAGATGCCGCGGGATGATCATCCCGAAGGCGCCGCAGAAGGCGTCGGCCCAGAACGGCGTGGGCTCGCTGAAGGTGATGCGCACCGTCAGCGCGTCGATCTTCTCGACCTTGCGTCCGGTGTAGGAGCCGGCAGTGACCGCGGCGGTGGCCGGGTCGGAGGCGTACTGCCAGTTGAACACCACATCGTCGGCGGTGAAGGGGGCGCCGTCGTGCCATTTCACGCCGGGCTTGAGCTTCC
>CALNAL010000249.1 GCA_937874445.1 uncultured Acetobacteraceae bacterium
CCCGGTTTGGCGTGGGCGCAAGGGAGGCGTTCCTCATTTCCCGGAAGTCGCGTCTTCGCGGACAGGCGTATTGTGGAAAGGCTCGGCCATCAGCGGGGGCGCCCCGCTGGCGAGCCTTGTCGTCACAACGGGACAACGAGGATGATTTTTCACGCCATCGGGCGCTGGACCTGCCAGGCGGCGTTGGGGCTGTGCTGCATCGCGGCCGCCCCCGCGCCCCTGCTGCCCGACGGAGGCATGCTCCGTCTGCCCCTTCCCTCGGCGTGCATCTCCTCGCCGTTCGGGCCGCGCGGCGCGGTCGGGCCGCATGCCGCCCGCATGCACACCGGCCTCGACCTGCCCGCCCCGGCCGGCACCTGGGTCAGCGCCGCGGCCGCCGGACATGTGATCGCAGTGCGCCACCTCGGCTCCGCCGGCCTCGAGGTCGACATCGCCCACGCGCCGGGCCTGTTCACGCGCTACGCCCATCTCGGCACCGTCGCCCCCGCCATCGCCGAGGGACGCACCACCGTGGCCGCGGGCGAACGCATCGGCCGGGTCGGCCGCACAGGGGTCACCTACGGCACCCATCTGCACTTCGAGGTCCATCGCGACGGAAAGGTGATCGATCCGGCCCCGTTCCTGGGAGTCGCGCCCTGCGGGAACAGGGCCCCGTAACGCGGCCGCGCCTTTGTCGGGCCCGCCCGGACTGTTCCGCCAACTCATTGATTTGCGCTCTTGTGGTTGCAACACGGAGCCCCGAAGGGGTTGATCCATACGATTAAATCGACAAAGCGCGCGATCGATGGGTTGCAATCAGACGGCGCCATTTCGAGGAGGCATTTCCCAAGCGGATCGTCGAACCGGTCGTGATCGACGGCCTCCCCCGCCAAGACCGCCTACTCCCACGGCGCATGCTTGCACCTTTAATATTCTGAATTCGAATCAAATATCCGACGCATCAGCCGACGACCGCGATCCCCGAGAAGCGGAGTGAACCGCTCAGCGGGCAAGACCGCCCGGAGTGCCGCCGGATGCCACCTTTTGAATATTCTCCCAGGCAAACTGGCAGCGGCGGAACCATCCCTCGTACGAGTAGCCCGCCGAGTGCGGCGAGAGCACGACGTTGTCTAGCCGGAGCAGCGGACTCTCCGGGGAAACAGGCTCCTGGCAAAACACGTCCAGCCCCGCGCCGGCGATCCGCCCCGCGCGCAGCGCCTCGGCGAGGGCCGCCTCATCGACGAGTTCGCCCCGGGCGGCATTGAGCAGGACCGCGTTCGGCTTCATCGCGGCCAGCGCCTCGCGCCCGATGAGGCCGACATTCCCCGGGGTCAGCGGCAGATGCAGGCTCAGGATATCCGCCTGGTGCAGCAGCTCCTCGAAGGACACGCGCCGCGCCTGCAGGCGCTCCTCCATCTCGCGGCTCTGGACCACGTCGAAATAAAGGATTTTCGTTTCGAAAGCATGGAGACGTTCGGCGACCTTCCGGCCGATCTTGCCCGCCCCCACGATGCCGACGGTCTTGCCGGAAACCTCGTACGTGTTGAAGCCGCTGACAGGCTTCTTCCAGGTCCCCGCGCGCACGGAGGCATCGCTTTCGCCGAGCCGACGGTAAAGCGACAGCAGCATCCCGATCGTGTGCTCGGCCACGGACCAGGCATTGGCCCCGCCATTGTTGGCAACGGCTACGCCCAGATCGGAGGCCAGCTTCAGGTCGATCTTGTCGAACCCGGCGGTCAGAAGCTGCAGCAGCTTCAGGGACCGGCATTCGCGCAGGATTCTCCCGGAAAGAGTCGAGGGATGCTGAACCAGGGACTCGCATCCCTGCAGGGCGGCGATCTTCTCGTCGCAGCTGGCCGAATTCAGCAGGCTCACGACCTCGAAGCCGGCGGGAGTGGCATCCCGGAAAATCTCCGCAACTCCCGGCAAGTGGGTAATCAGGCCGACCTTCTTCATGTTCCTCTCCCTATTCTCGTTCTGACCAGGACGCATCTGCGGGAAATCTCACCCGTCGCCCCCTCCGTGTTTTCATGCGACTCCGCATGCCCCCTACAGGCTTTGCAGATAGTGCACGAGGGGAACAATGTCCGGGCTCGCCTCCATGCCCGTGATGAATCCCAGAACCTCCCGGGACTTTCCGGGATCGGCACTGCTGGCGTTGGCCAGGAACTTCCTCTCCAGAGCCGGGTAGTCCGCAACATCGGTCGAATCCATGACCTCCTCGCTGTAGGTGCGCCCGTCCTCCAGCGAGACCGTGACACGCGCCTGCCGCTTGGGGAAACGCCGCGTCGCTTCCTCGCTTTCGACAACGCTGACCTTCTTCGCGAGATCGAGGATCGTCGCGTTCCCCAGCATCTCCGGCGCGAATTCCGCCAGGGTGACCTGCCCGCCGGCGATGGCCACGGCAATGCAATAGGGAAGAGAGAACTTGGCCTCCGTCTCGTTCCGGGCCTTGAGCGCTCCGGTCAGGTTCACCGAGACATGATAGGTCTCGACCTTGATGTTGCGAATACCCCCGGGGTTCAGCTTGTGCTGGCGCAGGATCGCGAACATCGCATCGAGGGGGGAGTTGGTATGTCCGCAGGAGGCATAGACCTTGTAGAAGGCCGTGTCGGACAGCAGGGTCTCCTCGGTCGGGCGGGGGATCTCCAGCGATTTCGCGTCGCTCGTCGCCACGAGAAATCCCTTGTCCCCGGCAAGAGCCTGCGACGATCCGGTGAACCCCCTCTGCGCCAGCAGGGCGGCATGGACCCCGCTCTGGCAGGCGTGACCGATATTCAGGGCCTTGGCATGCACGCCGAAGGACGCCACCAGTCCACCGGCGAGCGTCGCGGCAATGCCCAATGCGTTGCACGTCTGTTCGGGAGTCAGCTTCAGGAGCGCGGCCGCGGTCGCCGTCGCGGCAAACGTTCCGCACGTGCCGGTCGTATGCCAATAGGCATAGTGCGAGGGGTTTACCGCCTGCCCCAGCCGAATGAAGATATCATAGCCGATAATCAGGGATTTCAGAAACGCCGCGCCGGATACACCCAGTTGCTCGCCCAGGGCCAAGGCGACGGGCAGAGTGACGGAACCGGGATGGCCGATCGCTTTCCGGTGGCCGTCATCGAATTCCGAGACATGGCCGATGATCCCGTTGACCATGGCCGCGCTGGGAACCGGGTAGAGCCCTTCGGCGCCGATCATGGTGGCTTCCGCCACGCCCCCGATTCGGCTGAACACGTCGCGGCTGATGGCGCACTGCTCATACTGCCTGCCAACCACCGCGCATCCGAGCCAGTCGAGAACACGATACTTGATGTCAGTGACAGCATGTTCACCGATTTTGCCCATGTCGCAGTCGGAGATGAAATCCGCCAGCTCCTGCTGAATGCATGTACCCATATCGTGCCTCACGAGTTGTCTCCTGCCTGCAAGCGGGGTGACCGACCGGCCTGCATCCATATCTCTTCTATCGAAACGATCCTGGCGAGCGGGAATCATCAGAAGTCGTCCAAAGGCTGAGGTGCCCCGGAAGACAGCCCTCGCGGACTGCCTTCCAGATGCAGGCTATCAGTTCAGCACCATCACGAACGTCAGGATGAAGTTCATCGCCGAGCACAACAGGATGGGGATCAGGTTGCGCTTCACGATTCGGAACGGCGAGATGCCCGCGATACCGCCGACAGCGACGATCAGACCGGTGATCGGAGAGATCGTGCGCCCCATGCCGGTCATGATCTGCAGCGGCAACAGCATCGCAGCAGCCGGAATGCCCAGCTTGGCAGCGATATCGGGGACAAGCCCGGCAAAGGAGAAGAAGGCAGCATTTCCAGAGCCCATCAGGAAGGAAATGACGCCGATGATCACCCCCATGACGAGAATGATAACCCCGGCGTTCACCGCCGCATGGTCGGCTCCGGCAATCAGGGTCTTGACCGCGCCGGTCGCAATCAGACCATCGCCGAAGATCTGTCCGGCAACGATCAAAGAGACCACGACTGCCAGCTGCTTGCCCATTCCTTCGAAAAAGTCCTTCATGCCGGCCAGGACCGCACGAGTGTCGCGCCGCCGGATGAAATCGGCCACCATTGCGACAAGGACGCTCAGAATGATCGCCGCGGGAACGTTGACATTGACATGGATCCCGTAGCTGCCAAGCACGATCGGGTTGAACAGCAGCAGAATGGCCAGGGGAACGATCGGGAGGATCGCGAAGATCTTCGGGGCGGAATCCTCCGAGTCTTTTCCGCCCGTCTCTCCTCCCTGAAGCGCGGGAGCATCGGCAGGTTCGTGGCGATCCCAGTATTTCTGTACGAAATAATGCGAAACCACCATGACGATCAAAAGCGGTATATAGACCTTGAATTGCCAGTTGAAAAAATATTCAGCCCAGGAAATCCCGGCGGTCTTGGCCGCGAGCAGGCAGTTGGCCGAGCCGGGGCCAAGATCAAAGAAGCGGCTGGAGGCAACAATCGCCACCGACGTCGCACGCGAGACACCCGCCTGTATCAGGACAGGATAAAGGGTCACCATCAGCAGCAGGGCCAAGGCAGATCCACTGGGAATCGCGATGCCGATGATCTGGCTGACCAGAAACCCCATGCAGGCCAGGACATAGGGGGACTTGATATAGCCAAGCGGCTTGCCGACAACGGCGTAAAGCGCCCGCCCCGCCGAAAGCTTGTCCATGTATCTTGCAAAGCCGCCCATTGCCATAATGGACAGCCCCAGCCCCCCAAGATTGGAGGACATGACGTTCTGCACCACCTGGAAGACATCGAAAAAGCTGCTTCCGGTTGATTTGGCCAGCTTCAAGCCGGGCTCCAGATGCAACAGAGCGGATGCACCCAGCAGCACCACGCCCGCGCAGAGGAGCACCGCCGCGGCGTACCCCTTGCGGGCGATCATCCAGGCAACCCAGGCGGTCACGATAATAGAAAGTATCAGTCCCACAACAATTCCTCCGGCTCCGGGGAAGCGCCGGACCCAGCGCTTCCCCATTTTTTGTATTTAATTTTTATTGAGTTATTTCACTGTTTCCTTGGGAGATTCCAAAATGGATTTCTCCGTCAGTTCCTGGCCAATGCCGGGAAGATCAGGGATCTCATAATATCCATTCTTCGGCAGATAGTCATACTTGCAAGTATTGCGATTGCCCTCGAGCAAGGCATAGCGATGCAGCTCATGAATGGCGAAGTTGGGGATGGCGCATTCGAGCTGCAGAGCCGCCGCCGTCATGATCGGTCCGCCACAGACATGAATCTGGCAGGTCGTATCGTAGACATGCCCCATGTCGCAGATCTTTTTCGCCTCGCTGAAACCGCCGCAGGTTCCGAGATCGGGCTGGATCAGATCGATGATGTGCTCCTCGAAGAACTGCCGGAATCCCCAGCGCGTCACGATCCGCTCGCCCGACGCAATCGGGATGTTGATGTTCTGCTTGACCTCTTTGAGCTGGCCGGCATTGAGGGCCATGGTCGGCTCCTCATAGGCGGAAATCCGCAGATCCTCGATCATGCGACCGAAACGAATGGCTGAAGCGGTATCCGTCAGCGCATGCGCCTCGACGATGATGTCCATCGCGTCGCCGACCGCCTCGCGGATGGCCTTCAGGCGCTTGTAGCCCACCATGAGATCGCGGTCCGCAAACACGCCGTAGAGGTCACGGGCTTTTGCCCGGCCCTGCTCGTCGATCTCATTCACATCGACCTTGATGGCATCGTAGCCGTCGGCCAGTGCCTTTTCCGCCGCGGCAGCGTACTGCTCCGGCGTTGTCAGGATCTCCTTCTTTTCCGCCCCACCCCAGCCGAACTGCAGCTGGCTGGCGTAAGTACGCAGCCGGTCCCGGAACTTGCCGCCGAACAACTGGTAGCACGGAACGTTCAGGGCCTTGCCCTTGATGTCCCACAGCGCAATGTCGATCGCGCTCATGCCCGCCATGAAGATGGCGCCGGCAGCCTGCCCCCAGAAGGTCTTCTTCTGCAGCTTGTCCCAGATCTTTTCCGTCTGCATGGGGTCCATGCCGATGATTCGGGAGGCAAGATCCTTGGCCATGCCAAATCCACCGGACGCCCCGACCCCGTAGGCCAGGCCGACTTCTCCGAAACCGGAAATACCTTCGTCCGTATTAACCCGGACAACAATCGGCCTCCATTTTGCAACTGCCGATTGCAATGGATTTTTTACGTCGATGATATCAACGCTTACGATACGCATCTGGTTTCCTCCAGGACAATACTTCTGAAAATTCACCTTTCGTGGTTGAGTGAATTTTCATATATTATATATAATATGTGATTCAGAACGACGCAAGACGTTTGTTCCGGGAGGGGCGGCCGCCCACCGGAAGGGAGAGCAGGAGCTTCGCGATGTTATTGTTTCATCGCATCATTCTGGGGAGGAGACGGCGGTGCGGCATGATGCGGACGCCACGCCCGCAAGCCCCGGGTTCGGGGTTCCGGACGGGAAATCGGCGTCTCCCCCTGCGAGCCACCGGGGGACGTTGTAATTGAAATTATATCGTAATGTTTTCCGGCGACCAGACATCAGCCGGGACGGGCAGAGTCCCCCCAGATCCCAGGGGACTCCGTCCGATGACAGGAAACCTGCCGCGGGCCTACAGCGCCCCGACCCGCTCCAGCACCGCGCGCAACTCGGCCCGTGCGGTTGCGTCGAGCGATGGCTGGGGCGGCAGCGGGTCGCCCACGTCGAAGCCCTGCAGGGTCAGTCCGGCCTTGATGCAGCCCGCCAGAGAGAAGCGGGCAAAAGCCTGGTTGACCGCCCACAGATCCCGCTGCAGAGCCATGGCCTCCTCCCAGCGGCCGGCTCGGCACGCCTCGTAGAGACGCACGCTCTGCTCGGGGATCAGGCAGGCGGGGCCGGCCATCCAGCCCACCCCGCCGATCAACATCACCGCGGCCGGAATATGAGCCGAGGCCGCGAAGATGCGCATCCGTCCCTGCGTGGCGTTGAGGATGGAAAGCAGTCGTCCGGTGTTGGTCGAGGCGTCCTTGAGGTAGCGGATGGTCGGCACCTCGGCAAGCCGGCGGATGACCGGAATCGAGAGATCGGAACGCTGGAAATTCGGATTGGTGTAAAGCACCACCGGCAACCCGGTCGCCCCGGCGATGGCACGGAAATAGGACTCGACCCCGTCGTCAGGCACCGGGAAATAGGCCTCCAGAATGGCCAGAATCCCGTCCGCCCCGAGCGCCTCCCAGCGGCGCGCCTGAGCCACCGCACCGGCAATGGTCGTGGAGGCCACCCCGGCCACGACCGGCACCCGGCCGCGTGCCGCCCGCACCGTGGCGGCCACCACCGCCTCGCGTTGCGCGATATCAAGATAGGCAAACTCTCCGGTGGAACCGAGCGGGGTCAGCCCGTGAACCCCCGCCCCGATCAGGCGCTCCACCAACGCGGCCAGCACGTCCTCCGTCCCCCGCCCCGCCGCATCGCCCGGCGGCGCGCGGTAAGGGGAGGCCCCATGGAAGT
>CALNAL010000250.1 GCA_937874445.1 uncultured Acetobacteraceae bacterium
GCCGGGCTGGCAGCCGCCGCCGCCGCCACCGGGAGGCGGGCCCGGCTGGATGCCGCCTCGGCCGCCACCCGGACGCGGGCCGGGCGGAGGACCGCCACCGCCGGCGCCGGGCGCCCCGCGGGGGGGGGGGCCCCCGCCACCGGGATGGGGCGGGGCAGGCTGCGCCAGGGTCGTCCCGCCGCCCAGCAGCGACAGGGCCACTCCGAACAAGGCGCGACGCGTGGCGTTCATGCCGGAACTCCGTTTATTCCCGCAGGCACTCCCCCTTCCGGGGGCGGTCTGCGCAGGGCACGAGGAGAATATTTCCTCACAGGATTCTAAATGGTTTCCCTCGGAATTCTTCCGGACGGCGCCCTCCGGGAACCGCGCCGGGCGGAACGTCCCGCGCGGTCAGCGCCAGTGCGGCCCGATCCATACCCAGAGGCCCTCGCGCAGGGTCCAGGAGCCGGGCTCCCACACGCTCCAGCCGGGCTGGGCCAGGACATACACGCCGGGCTCCCACACGTAGTCCGCCCCGCCCCAGACCCAGTGGCCGGGACGCCAGATGTAGCCGGGGCGCGGCGGCGGCATCGGCTCGGGCCGCAGCTCGGGAATCGGTGGGTGGTGGGGGCCGCGATAGACCATCGGGCCGGGTCCCGGTTCTCCGTGGGGACCGCCGTGAGGGCCTCCGTGCGGTTCCCCCTGCGGGCGCCCACCTTCCCGAGGCCCACCTTCCCGAGGCCCTCCTTCCCGAGGGCCGCCTCCGAAGGGGCCGTGCGGCCCGGCCGGCTGCGCCAGGGCGGCGCCACCCAGCAACGACAATCCGAGTCCGAAAAGAAGGCGGCGCGTGGTGTTCATCGCGCATCTCCCTGTCTGCGATCAGCGCGAGGTGAATATCGGCGTTCGTTTCAGGCTTTTTTGCGGTGTGCGGGTGAAAAACTCTCCATTCCCCCCGCCCGGACAGCCCTACGCGCCCCCGTCGGCCGGCGGCGCGGCGCGGCCCCATTCGGTGACGAGCACATAGCCCACGCCGAGCAGCACCGGGCCGAGAAAGACCCCCACCAGCCCGAAAGCCAGCGCGCCGCCCAGAACCCCCAGCATGGTCAGCACAAAGGGCAACTGCGCCCCCCGCGAAATGAAATAGGGCCGGATCAGCGAATCCGCGCCGCTCACCGCCACGATGCCGTAGGCGCCCAGAAAGATGCCCCAGCCCATGTGGCCGTTGACCAGCAGCCAGACGGCGGCGGGAATCCACACCACCGGCGCGCCGATCGGCAGCACCGAGAGGCAGCCGGCGATCACCCCCAGCAGCATCGCCCGCGGCACCCCCGAAAGCCATAGGCCGAACGCGGTGAGAATGCCCTGGACGATCGCCGTGCCGAGGATGCCATAGACCACGCCCCGCACCGTGGCGCCGGTGACCTCGATCAGCCGCGACGCCCGCGCGCCGGCGATGCGCCCGAGCAGCTCGCGCAGCTTCCACGCCAGATGGTCGCCCGAGAGGAACAGGAAGAACGCCACGAACAGCGCCAGCAGGAACATCAGCACGCCGTTGGCCAGGCTGAGCAGCACCGTCAGCCCGCGCTGCGCGGCCATGCCGAGGTAGGGACGCAGCGCCTCGCCGAGCCCGGCGAGGTCGGCCACGCCGCGATCCCAGCCGTCGGCCAGCCAGGGACCGATGGCTGGAATCGTGCCGACCCAGTCGGGGGCCGCGGGCAGACCCTGCGCCAGGGAGTGCATCAGCGCCCGGCGCAACTGGTCGGCATCGTCGGCGCCGCTCGGCACCGCCAGCACGATCGGCACCACGATCACCACGAATGTAAGGAAAAGCATCGCCGCCGCGGCCAGGGTGCGGCCGAAGCGCAGCCGGCGGCGCAGCCATTCGTGCACCGGCCAGGTGGTGTAGGTGAGAATCGCCGCCCACAGGATGGCGGTGAGGAAGGGCCACAGCACGGCCAGGCAGCCCAGGCCCACCGTCCCCAGCAGCAGCCCCATCAAGACGCGTTCGGCGATGCCCATGGTGCCTCTATTACGTTCCGTCCCGATGTGCGCACCCGCACCGGTCCGGTCAAGCCATGCCGCGCGTCCGGCCCGGGCGGGAAGAAGCGGGGCATGCGCGCGCAATTGCAGAGGAATCGCGAAGTAGCGTATGGAGAAGGCCGGTTTCTAGACCGTATCGGGCTGCCGGCTTCGGCTGCGAGCGCACTCCGGTGGCGTGGTGCGGTCCTCCCCAGGGATTCAGTCCGACCATGCATTTTACCGAGATCGGCCAGCAGCTGCGGGCCTACCGTCTTGAATCCGGGCTGCGGGCCGAGGAAATCGCTGCCCGACTCGGGGTCTCCCGCGCCGCCCTCTACCGCTACGAGAAGGGCGAGGTCATCAAGCTCGACACCATCAACCGCCTGGCCGAGCTGCTGCACATCTCGCCGCTGTCGCTGCTGGGCATCGGGGTGGAATATTACCACCGCCCCGTCGGCTACTTCGAGCGGCTGCGCCAGATCGAGGAAAGCGCCGACCAGATCCTGCAGACCGACGAGCCGATGGCCTATCTCGTCACCTCCCCCACCCTGGATGCCACCCTCTCCGCCGCCCTTGAGGAGCTGGCCGTCGCCCGGGCGCAGGCAGGCGGCCTCCCCGAGGCCAACCAGTTCCGCGCCGCAGCCGACCAGGTGATGGGCCTCCTCGCCGCCCGCAAGCGGGTGTTCGCCGAGCGCCGGCCCGCCATCATCAGCATCCTCTTCGTCGAACGGATCTGCTGGTTCCTGGAGGCCGGCATCGTCCCCGGCGCGCCCCTCTCCGAAAAGATGCGCCGGCGCTGCCGCGAGGTCGCCGCGGCCGAGGTGCTCCACGTCGCCGCGCTGATGGAAACCCAGCCGATGGGGTTGCAGTTCGGCCTGGTGGACGCCCCAGCCCCGAACGGCACGTTCCGCATCCTGCGCGCGCGCGACCACGCCACGCTGACGATCAACCCCTTCCCCGCCGACCAGCCGGCCGGCGCGCCGGGCGGGGTGGCCATGATTACCTCCGCCGAGGAAGCCATCGCCGCCCACCAGCGCGCCGCCGAGGCGCTGTGGCACGACGCCCTCAAGGGGGCCGAGGGCGCCAGCCGGCTGCGCGCCCTGGTGGCCGCGCATCCCATCGCCTGATCGCGCCGGGAAGAAAGGAAGAACTTCTTTTTCCTGAAGGAATAAAGAAGCAAAAAGGACTTTGTTCTTTTGGCACCCCGCCTGCCCCAGGCGCGGAGCCCTTAACGAATGAAGCTTTCCTGGTTCTCCTTTCCCGAAAGGAGAACACCTTACCTTGTCTGGTGGCGACACAACGCCAACGGCGGGGGTTGGCAGGGCGGCGCGGGCGGCTATGTTGGCCGGATGCCCCAGCCCGCTCCCCTGCCCGCCTATCTCGGCCTGTCCATCGAATCCGACGAAACCGTCTGGAACGGCATGTTCCCGCTCCAGCGCATCCGCTTTCGCCAGCGCCGCTTCGACGGTGCGCTCTCGCGGCTGCGCACCTGGGAGCTGTGGCGGCGCGGCCGGGCCGTCGCCGTGCTGCCCTATGACCCGGCCTCCGACAAGGTCGTGCTGATCGAGCAGTTCCGCCTGCCCGCGCTGGCCGCCGGGGTCGATCCGGTGATGGTCGAGGTGCCGGCCGGATTGTGCGAGCCCGGCGAGGAGGTGGCCGTCTGCCTCGCGCGCGAAACCCGCGAGGAACTCGGCCTGCCGCTCGGGCGCATCCGCCCCGTGGGCGACTACGTGCTCAGCCCCGGCGGCTCCGACGAGCGCGTGTGGCTGCACGTGGGCGAGGTCGCCGCCCCGCCCTGCGGGCCAGACGGACTCGCCGGGCATGGGGGGCTGGAAAGCGAGGCCGAGGATATCCGCCTCAGGGTGTGGCCGGCCGAGGAGGCCATCGCCGCCGCCCTGGCGGGGAAGATGCACAACGTCATCACCGCTCTGGCGCTGATCTGGCTCGCCTCCCAGCGCGCGGAGTTACGCGCGACCTGGGGCACACTGTGGAGAAAGCCGGCATGACCGAGCGGCTGTTCCTCGACGCCCAGACCCTGCCGCGCATGACCGCGCGGGTGCTCGCCGCCGGTCCCGCCGGGATCGTGCTCGACCGCACCGTCTTCTACGCGCGTTCCGGCGGCCAGCCCGGCGACAGCGGCGTGCTGCGCTGGGAGGGCGGCGCCTGCCCCATCGCCGACACGCGCAAGGGAGAGGGCGAGGACATCCTTCATCTCCCCGCCGAGGCGGGTCCGCTGCCGCCGGTGGGGGCCGCGGTGGAGGGCGAGATCGACTGGGCGCGCCGCTACATCTTCATGCGCATGCACACCGCGCTGCATCTGCTGTGCGCCGCCCTGCCCGGCATCGCCGCCACCGGCAACCAGATCGGCGCCGACAAGTCGCGTCTCGATTTCGACCTGCCCGCCCCGCCTCCCAAGGAGTTGATCGAGGAGCGGCTCAACGCGCTGGTGGCCGCCGCCTTCCCGGTTTCCACTGAATGGGTGGACGAGGCGGTGCTCGACACCAATCCCGGGCTGGTGCGCACGCTCTCGGTGCAGCCGCCGCGGGGGATGGGGCGGCTGCGGCTGGTGCGCATCGGGGCCGAGGCGGTGCCGGTGGACCTGCAGCCCTGCGGCGGCACCCACGTGGCCAATACCGCCGAGATCGGACCCATCTGCGTGCGCAAGATCGAGAACAAGGGCCGGCAGAACCGGCGCATCACCCTGGTGCTCTCCTGAAAGGACAATGCCGCATGGCCGACACGCTGGTTTCCACCGCCTGGCTGGCCGAGCGGCTCGGCGCCTCCCCCGGGGAACGGCAGGCCCTGCGCGTCTTCGACGCCACCGCCTACATGCCCCACGAGAACGCCGACGCGGAGGCGATCTTCCGCGACGCCCACATCCCCGGCGCGGGGCGCTTCGACGTCGATGCCATCGCCGACACCGACACCGACCTGCCCCACATGCTGCCCGCCGCCGGACGCTTCGCGCGGATGGCCGGCGCGCTCGGCATCGCCAACAGCGACCTCGTGGTGTTCTACGACCAGAAGGGCCTGTTCTCGGCGGCGCGGGCCTGGTGGATGATGCGCGTGTTCGGCCACGACCGCGTCGTGGTGCTCGACGGCGGCCTGCCGAAGTGGCGCGCCGAGGGACGGCCGGTGGAGTCCGGCCCCGCCGCCGCGGCGGCCCCCGCCACCTTCCGCCCCGATCTGCGGGCCACCATGGTGCGCGGCATCGGCGACATGCTGGAGAACCTGACCAGCCGGCGCGAGCTGGTGGTGGACGCCCGCGCCGCCGCGCGCTTCACCGCCGCCGTCGCCGAGCCGCGGCCGGGCATGCGCGCGGGGCACATCCCCGGCGCCGTCAACGTGCCCTTCGGCGAGCTGCTGGCGCCCGACGCCACGATGCACCCGCCCGCCGAACTGCGCGCGCGCTTCGCCGCCGCCGGGGTGGACGGCTCCCGCCCCGTCGTGACCTCCTGCGGCAGCGGCATGACCGCCTGCATCCTCACCCTCGCCATGGTCCACGCCGGCCTGCCCGCCGGCGCGGTCTATGACGGCTCGTGGACCGAATGGGGCGGACGCCCCGATACCCCGATTGCCGATACTCCGATTGCCGATACTCCGATTGAACGCTGAAGGGACTTCCATGACCGATGCCACTCCGCCCGCCGGGCAGGCCGCCGCGCGTTTCGCCACCCGGCTGACCCACATCTCCCGCGCCGGCAAGCACTCGCACGGGTTCGTCAACCCGCCGGTGTCGCGCGGCTCCACCGTGCTCTACCCCGACATGGCCGGACGCGCCGAGGCGGGCAAGCATCGCCTGGAGCAGCACCTGATCTACGGCGTGATGGGCGGGCCCACCCAGTGGGCGCTGGAGAACATGGTCGCCGAGATCGAGGGCGGCACCCACTGCCAGCTCGTCTGCTCCGGCCTCGCCGCCGTGACCACCCCGCTGCTGGCCTATCTCAAGGCCGGCGACCACATGCTGATGCCGGATTCGGTGTACGGGCCGGGACGCAACTTCGCCACCGGGCACCTCGCGCGCAATGGGATCGAGACCACCTTCTACGATCCCTGCATCGCTGCCGCCGGGCTGGAGAAGCTGTTCCGCCCCAACACCGCCGTGCTCTACACCGAGAGCCCCGGCAG
Organism: uncultured Acetobacteraceae bacterium; assembly: GCA_937874445.1. Lineage (GTDB taxonomy): Bacteria > Pseudomonadota > Alphaproteobacteria > Acetobacterales > Acetobacteraceae > Rhodovastum. Next base: position 6,127 of record CALNAL010000250.1, read on the forward strand.
CCACACCTTCGAGGTGCAGGACGTGCCCGCCCTGGCCGAGGTGGCCCACGCCCACGGCGCCAAGGTGCTGATGGACAACACCTGGGGCATCCATTTCTTCCAGCCCTTCACCAAGGGCGTGGATTGTTCGATCCAGGCGCTGACCAAATACGTCGGCGGCCACTCCGACGTGCTGCTCGGCGGCGTGACCGTGGCGAGCGAGGAGGACTGGGAGATCGTGCGCGGCACCGCGCTCGCCCTCGGCCAGTTCGCCTCTCCCGACGACTGCTGGCTCGCCCTGCGCGGCGGACGCAGCCTGCAGGTGCGGCTGGCGGCGCAGGAGAAGGCCGGCATCGCCGTGGCCGAGTGGCTGCGCGCCCGCCCCGAGGTGCAGGAGGTGCTCCACCCCGCCCTGCCCGGCGCCCCCGGCCACGACATCTGGAAGCGCGACTTCTCCGGCGCCTGCTCGCTGTTCGGCGTGGTGTTCCGCCCCGAGATCCCGCGCGAGGCGGTGTGGCGCTTCGCCGAGGCGCTGGACCTGTTCGGCATCGGCGCCTCCTGGGGCGGCTTCGAGAGCCTGGTGCTGCCCACCGGCGGCTTCGTCACCCGCACCGCCGGCAGCGGCGAATTCGGCGGCGAGCTGGTGCGGTTGCATATCGGACTGGAAGCGGTGGAGGATATCATCGCCGACCTCGAGCACGGGCTGGCGGCCCTGCACGCCGCCGGCTAGTCCTCTTCCCCGGCGCCGCCGTCGCCCCCGGCGCGGCGGCGCCCCCTGCGCGGGTCAAGCCCCATGCCCCCGCGCCTGACCGCCGCACCCGCCCCCTCCGGCCGTGCCGCGCCAGGCACGGAGAGGCGGTTGTCGCTGCGCGTTCGGCTGTGGCTGCTGGTCGCGGCGGTGGCGGTGCCGCTGCTCGGGCTCGGCAGCGAGGCCATCTGGGCGGGATACCAGTCCGCCCGCACCCGCGCCGGCAACGAGCTGGTGGACGAGGCCCGCACCCGTGCCCTGGCGCTCGACGGCATGTTCGCCGCCACCCGGGCCGTGCTCGTCACCCTCGCCAATGCGCCCTCCCTGGCGGCCGGCGATTCCACGGACTTCGCCCAGCGGCTGCGCGCCGCCTCGGCCGCGCTGCCGGGCCATCCCCCGCTCGCCTTGTGGAGCGCCGACGCCACCCTGCTGGCCAGCAGCGCGGACGGGTCCGCGGCCGGCAACAAGGCACTGGCCGGGAACGAAAAGCTCGCGACCCTCGTCCGCCGGACCGCCGCCAGCGGCCGCGAGGAGATCTCTCCCCTTCCCCCCGCCGCGAACGCCCCCTTCTGGCACACGGCCATGGCCCTGCCGCTGTCGGCGGGGAGGAGCGGGGAAAACCCGGGCCGCGTGCTGACCGCCAG
>CALNAL010000251.1 GCA_937874445.1 uncultured Acetobacteraceae bacterium
CCGGCCCGCCCACGGTCGGGGATGTTTCGATCCACGCCCCCGCGTGAGGGGCGACGCGGTGCGGCGCTCCCTGGCGGCGTGTGATCGAGTTTCGATCCACGCCCCCGCGTGAGGGGCGACCGGTCGCCGACGCAGTGCGGGCGCATCTCTTTCGTGTTTCGATCCACGCCCCCGCGTGAGGGGCGACCCTCGGCGACTATTTCCACCAGAACGACCAGAAGTTTCGATCCACGCCCCCGCGTGAGGGGCGACGCGGGACACGGCCAGCTCGAGCTGCATCGAGTCGTTTCGATCCACGCCCCCGCGTGAGGGGCGACCGTCATCTTTTATCGCCTTGCTCGGCGGGCGCTAAAGCCTCGATTCGCGCGAAAACTGCCGCAATGCACCATTGTGACTATAACGAAATTTGCCATACTGAAAAATATGCCATAAAATCAGCATATTACTATGGCCGCGAACCCATATGCCTTTTGTCGCGCACTTGGGGTTCGCGCGCCTCCCATTCGGGAGAACAAACTCCCTCGCGCGCACCTCAGAACACCAGGGGACCTTCGAGGTCCAGAGTCGGCTTGGCTCCGACATGCTCCACGCGGCGGTGTCCCTCAGCCCCCAGACGATAGAAGCGTAGACTATCCACCTCCGGTTCGATTTCCTCGATCAGGCGTGCCCGCAGCGTCGCCCATTGCGCCGGATCCACCTCGCATTCGAACACCGAGTTCTGCACCCGTTGGCCGAAATCCAGGCACGCCCGCGCCACCCGGCGCAGGCGCCGCCGGCCGGTCGCGGTCGCGGTGCTCACGTCGTAGGTCACCAGCATCAGCATTGCCGCGTCTACTTCCAGATGAAGCCGGGATAGCCATCGAGGTCGCCCCGGAGATGGCGCGCGAGCAGCTGCGCCTGCACATGGGCGAGCAGGCCGATCGGCAGGCTCTCCCCCAGGAACGGATGGCGCAATTCCTCGCGCTTGCGGTCCTGCCAGGCCACCACCACCGCCCGCCGGGCGTCGTCGGTCAGGCGCACCCCTCCCGCCGCCTCGACCACGAAATCCTTTGCCCGCAACTGGCCGCGATTGATGAGACTCAGCACGAGGCGGTCGGCCAGAACCGGGCGCAGCTCCTCCATGAGATCAAGCGCCAGCCCGGCCCGTCCAGGCCGGTCGGCATGCAGAAAGCCGACCTGGGAATCGAGCCCGTGCGCCTCCAAGGCCGAACGGCAATCGTGCCCGAGCAGCGCGTAGCAAAACGACAACAGCGCGTTGACCCGGTCGCGCGGCGGACGGCGGGAGCGGCCGGCAAAGCCGAACCCTTCCTCCTTCGCTCGGATCAGCGCCGGGAAGGCCGCGAAATAGGTCGCCGCTGCCTCGCCTTCCAGCCCGCGCAACAGGGCCACCTCGCCCTCCGCCACCGCGCGGCGCGCGACATCGGCGAGATGGCGTTCGGCCGCGACCACGCCCTCGCGCGCCTCGGTCGCCAGGTCCGCCCCGTGGTCACGCAGGGCTCGCAGGAGCACCGTGCGCTGGTTCGCCGCCTTGGCCACGACGATGCCGCGCACGATCGCCCCCTGCCCAGCGGCATCGTCGGCGCGACGATACTGGGCTCGCCGCAGCAGCACGTTGCCGCTGCGGGGCCCCTCCACGCGGGCGAGAAAGCGTCCGTTGGGGTTCAGGATCGACACGGAGATGGCGGACTCCGCGCAGGCTTCCAGCAAGGCTGGCGAAAGTCCGGCGTGGGAAAAGCTGACTACCCCCTCCAGCAGGTGCAAAGGGGCGCGTGCCCGTTCCTCCCCGGCGACCTCCAGCACCAGATTGGCCCCATCCTTGCGCAGCCAGGCTTCCGGGGTGAGCACATAGATGACATTACGAAGCCGTCTCATCTTCCGCCTCCGCAATCTGCCGGGCCAGCCAGCGCGCCACCACGGGCGGGCGTTCCAGCCGTTCGGGCGCGCAGTGCTCGGCCAACGAGCAGCGCCGGCAACCAGGCGTGAAATGCGGCGGCGGCGTGCGGCCCGTGGCGAACATCTCCCGCACCGCCGCCGCCGCGCGGGCGGTGAGCGCGCGCAGATCAGCGTCGAAGGCCACCTCCGTCCGCCGGCGGATCTGGCCATAGAACAGCGCCCCGCGAGGGACGTCCGTGCCGAACATCTCCTCCAGGCAGATCGCCTGGGCACACAGCTGCACCGCGTCGGCGCGATGCGATTTCGGGCGGCCGCGCTTGTATTCCACGGGGAACGGCTGCGGGGGACGCCCGTGCAGCTCGACCACATCCGAGCGCCCCGACACGCCCAGCGCGCGCGAACTCAGCATCAGGCTGCGAACGATCCGCACGCCGGGACGGGTTTCGGGACGGCCGGCATCGACCTTCTCGTGCAGCAGGCGTCCCTCGGCTGTCGCCACATCCTCGGTCCAGATCTGCTCCAGGTGGATCAGCGCGCATTGTCGCGGGCAAAATAGCCAGTGCTGCAAAGCCGAGATCGGGACCAGCCCGTCCTCGTCGCGGTTCGCAGGAGGGGCTGCCGCGCTCACCTCACCGCTCGATCACCTCGATGCCTTCCGGCAGTCCCTCGCGGTCCACGGTGATGGCGTAGTCGTCGAAGCTCCGTGCCGCCGGCCATTCGGCCACGGCGGGAGCGCCCGCGAGCAGGCGTTCCGTGCCGTGGCAGCGCCAGGTTTTCACGCGCGCGAACAGCTCGTGGGCCGGCGCGTTGCCGAGGGCCGAGGCGTGGCGGAACACCACCAGTTTGCGCGTGGCCATCTCGCCGCGGGCGGCGGAGCGGTCATGCTCGAACATCTGTGCCAGCGCCTCGAACAAGAGGTCGAGATCGCCTTCGGAGAATCCGGTGCCCTTGACCGGGTGCGAGGCGAGCGGCGCGGAGACGAAGCCGTGCGCGCGATAGAGGCCGTAGGGGATGATGTGCTTGCGTCCCATCGTGCGCCCGCCCTTGTCCTCGGCGTCCTTCTCGGTGGTGGCGGCGAGGCGGGTAATGGAAATTTCCAGCGGCAGCACGGGCTCGACCGAAGTGGCAAACGTCAGCTGCACCGGTCCGCGCACCTGCCCGGCGTTGACGCCCGTCGTCATCACCGCGCCGAAGCTGCGGATGTCCCAGAAATTGGCGCACATCCAGCGTGTCAGCTCGCGGGCCTTGGCTGCATCCTTGGGAAGTTTCTTGAACGCATCGTCCTGGGTGACCCCGGGCATCACCGCCGCCCAGGCACGCTTGTGCTCGAGGTTGAGCGTGGCTCCCTCGCGCATGTAGATCTCGAAGCCCGGCTGGCCCTCGCGCGCCAGGGCCACGTAGTTGCGGATCTTGCGCTTGAGGGCCACATCCGAGACGAGGCCGTGATTCGTTTCGGGGTCGAGGCGCGGAAGGTTGCCTGCGTCGGGGTCGCCATTGGGGTTGCCGTTGGCGACGTCGAAATACAACACGAATTCGTGGCGGTGCGTCACCGCCTGGGTTTCATTCGGCATTGTTGTCGCCCTCCCCGGCGGCGTCCTCGCGCTTGTCGCGGCGCTGGTGGTAGTAGCCGATGGCAAACCGCCCCTGGTCCTCCAGCTTCAGCGCGCGCGGCAGGGAGGGCGGCAGGCGATCGACGACGTCTTCTATTTCGTGCTCGATCCAGATCGCGAAGCCCGTCTTCTCCTTGCGCAGCTTGGCGAGATGGTTCTGCACCCCGCGCAGCAGCAGCGGAAAGACACTCGCCGGGGTGGCCGAGGCGGCCCCGAAATAGCGGTCGCGGATGGTCGCGTTGACGGTGTTGAGCGCCATCCACTGGGCCGCCTCCAGCAGCGCGAACAGGCGCCCGAGCTGATAGGCGGCGTTGGGACAATCCCGATCGAGGCTCACGGGGGGTTCCTCCTTTCGGTGCAGCAGGCGCGCCTCGCGGGCCAGCACGGCGCGCAGCGCGGCGGCGTGCCAGCCGCTCGCGGCGTCGTCGCCGGCCCGCAGGCGCATGATCGCGGCGGCGAACAGGCTTTGCGGATAGGGCGCGCCGGTGAGGATGGCGCGCAGCGCCTCGCCGGCCAGCAGGGGAGGAATGTTGTCGAACTTCTCCTGCACCGCGGTGGTCTTGACCAGCAGGCGCGCGACGGAGGGCGGGGTGGCGTGCCAGGGCGACGGGGTGATGGCGAGGTCGTGGTAGTGCGCGCCCAGTGCCGTGGCGAAGGCGGAGAAGCTGTCGGAAAGCCAGAAGCGCACGGACAGTCGCGCGGCGTTGGGCGCGAGGCCCAGCACATGAAAGCGCACCCCGGGATCGACGCGGGGAAACAGGTTTTCCACGGGCCGCCCGGCGGCGAGCTGTTGCACCGCCTCGCGCAATGCCGAGGTTTCCGCGGCATCGTCGGCGGGCGCCTCGGGGGGCGGCGTTGGGTCGAACAGGGCGGCGAAGGCGGCCTCGGCGTTGCGGGCCGGCGTGTCGTCGGCCCCCGAGGCGTCGGCCCAGAACACGATCGTGGTGTCGCCCACCGGGCGCGGCAGGCGGTTGGCGCTGCCCGGGGTCAGCATCCGGTTGAGGGCCGCGCCGTAGCGGAAGGCCGCCTCCTGCGAGGTGGGCGCGCCCTCGCCCTGGACCTGGCCGTAGGAGGTGAAGGACTCCTGGTTGAAAGAGACCAGCGACGCGCCGGAGGATTGCGCCCCCGCGACATGCTTGATCGCGGGGTGCAGCACCACCGGCGGGGCCAGGCGACCGGTGACGAGGCAGAGGCGCGGCGTGCCCCCGCGTCCGGCCCGTCCGGCCACCAGCGCCCGCGCCGCGTCGCGCTCGTGGAGCAGAACGCGATCTCCGTCGAGACGAAAGACGAGGTTGGCATCGAGCATGTCGGGGACGAAGGGCGGGGCGTCGAAGCGCGCCGGCTCCCAGGCTTCGAGAAAGCGCCGCAGGGCCAGCAGGCCGGGGTCGGTCGTGCCTTCCAGCAGATCGAGATGGCGCTTGCGGAAGGCCGCGTGTTCCCCGGCGGTGCGCCGCCCCGCACCGGCGGTGCGGCCGAGCACGTAGGCGCTCTTGTCCCACAGCAGGTTGGGGGCGATGCCCGCGGTGCGCTTGATCGCCGCCGGCACCACCAGGAGCCGGGGCACCAGATTGCGGCCGGATTTCTCGCGCAGGTCCTCCTTGTCCACCACCGTGCCGTCGGCCGCCAGCACGAGGACGAAACCGATCTTCTCGCGCGAATAGCCCGGCGGCTCGACCTCGCCGCGCGCGGCCATGCGGTCGTAGTAGCCGCACAACGCCTGCAGCACGGTCATTGCGCGGTTCCCTCGGCGAGGCAGGCGGCGACATCCAGCACTCCCTCGTGCAGCCGCGCGTGGAAAAAGCGCGAGATGGCGCCGTGGGCGTGGTCGATGTCGTGGAGCATCCAGCCGAGGTCGCGCTCGCGCTGGTCGGTGGGCTGGGTGCTCGGCGGCGGCGGGGCCGCCTCCGGCCAGAGCGCGAAATCGGCCGCGAACTCCCGGCAGCCGAGCGCGGGGCGGTGGAAGCACTGCCCGGCGGCGGCGCGGCGGTTGAACATCGCGAGATGCTTGGCCGGGGTGTCGCTCTCGCCGGCGCGGGCGGTGAGTTCGAAGTGCGCCTCGATCAGATAGGCGACATCGCACAGCATCAGCGTGGCGCGCTGCTGGCGGGCTTCGTCCACCGCCAGGCCGAGCCCGGCGGTGCTGCCCGCGCGCATCCCCCGCTCGGCAAGGGTCGCATTGGCCTTGGCCCCGACCTCGTTGCGGCGGAATGACTGGAAGCGGATGGGCCGCAGCACGTGGATGCGATCGACCACCCAGAGAATGGCCGGCTTCCAGTGGATGGCTTCGAGAATCCCACGCGCCGCCGAGGGGGTCATCACGTCGTAGGAGACGCGTTCCACCTTCATTTCGGGGCGCGTGAAGCAGGCCCGCTCGCCCCACACATGCAGACGCACGCCATAGGCCATGGCCACCGTCTCCACCCCAGGAATGATTACCAAAACGCTCCGACCTGGAGTCGCGTCAAGCCGCAACTGCCTGGCGTGTCCCAACAAGGAAGGCTTCTTTTTCCTGAAGGAAAAAGAAGCAAAAAGGACTTTGTTCGTTTGGCTCCGCGTCTGACCCAGGCGCGGAGCCTTAACGAATAAAGCTTTCCTGGTTCTCCTTTCTCGAAAGGAGAACACCTTCCTTGCCCTGCCTCCTACCACGCGTTGTTCTCCGCGCCCCGCCACTCGGGCGCATCGATGCGCAGCCCGACGGCCTCGTCGTAGAGTGCCCGGTCCTCCAGCCGCAGCAGGGCCTCCCCCGCCGCCGGATGGGCCGCCCGCAACACCCCCTGTGCCAGCCAGCGGTCGTGCAATCCGCGCGGGATGGTCACGACATAGGGCTGCAACGCCCGTATCAGCCGCCCCGTCGGCCGCTCCGCCGCCGCCAGCGCGGCCAGCAGACGCTCTGCCTCCTCATCGTAGGGCACCAGCACCGGCGGCATCTCCTGGTCGATCAGCCGGAAGGTCTCGCCGATGTCGCGGAAGGGGAAAGCATCGTCCTTGGCGTGGCGCGCCAGGGCGGGCAGAACGCCGGGCTGGTCCTCGATCAGCGTGGCATCCAGTGCCGCCGGGTTGCCGGTTTCGCGCTGGCCGTAGAGGGTCTGGAAATAGGCGGTGATGGCCTCGGGAGCCAGCAGATCGCCCGCATGGTGGCGCAGCACGACCCGCGTCGCCTGCCAGAACTGCTCCAGCGCATGCGGCACCTTGGCCTCGGCGGGTTCGAACACCACCACCCGTCCCTCGGCCAGCAGTCCGTTGCGGTTGCAGCGACCCGCCGCCTGGGCGATCGAATCGAGCCCCCCCACGGCGCGCCAGACTTCCGGAAACGAAATGTCCACGCCGGCCTCGATCAAGGACGTGCTGACGATGCGCACCGGCCTGCCGCCTTCGAGCCGCGCCCGGGCCTCGGCCAGCGCCTTGCGACGGTGGCGCCCGCACATCAGCGTGCTGAGATGTACTGCCCCGGGCTGCGTGCGGATCGCCGCGAACAGAGCCTGCGCGTGGGCCCGGTTGCCGACGATCGCCAGCATCTGGGGCTGCTCGGCGAACCGCGCCGCGAGTTCGGCATCGGTGACCTTGCCGGGGCGCACCTCCACCCGCACCCGGCGCAGCGCCCGGTAGAGCGCCGGCGGGTCGGGGGCCAACTCCCGCGTGTCGTCGATCTCCAGCCCGGCCGCGAATCCGTCCTGCACCCGGAGCGCCGGCAGGGTCGCGGTGCACAGCCCCACGCGGGCCCGGTAGTTGGCCGCCAGTTCCCGCAGCGCGGCGAGGCAGGGGCGCAGCACGGGAAGCGGCAGGGTCTGTGCCTCGTCGAGCACGATCACCGAGCCCGCCAGGTTGTGCAGTTTGCGGCAGCGCGAGGGACGGTGGGCGAACAGGCTCTCGTAGAACTGCACCGCGGTCGTCACGACGATCGGCGCGTCCCAGTTCTCGGCGGCGCGGCGCAGCTTGGCGAGAGCGTCGCGTGCGCCCGGGTCGGCCCGCGGGTCGTCCGCGGGCAGGCCACGCTCCCAGTCGAACCCGCTGTGGTGCTCCAGCACGTCCGTGCGCGTATCCAGGGCGTCGCGGAACACGCTCGCGGTCTGCTCGACGATCGAGGTGAAGGGAATGACGTAGATCACCCGGCGCAGCCCGTGGCGGCGGGCGTGGTCGAGGGCAAAAGCGAGGGAGGCAAGTGTCTTGCCCCCTCCGGTCGGCACGGTAAGGGTGAACAGCCCCGGCGGCAGGGCGCTGCGGCTGCGTACCCCGGCCAGCACCCGGGCGCGCAGGGCGTTGACCTCCGGCGCGGCCTTGCCGTGCAGCCCCGCAAGATGGCTGTCCAGACGCGCCCGCAATGTTTCCAGAGAGGTCCCGCCGCCGCGCTCCACCCGCTCCCCCCGGGCGCGCGCATAGAATGCCTCGGTGGCGAGAAAATCGGCGTCCACCAGGCAGGAAAAGATCATCCGGGTGAGGAAGGCCCGACTGAACCCGCGGGGCTCGGGCAGCGGATGATACCCTGCGCCGGGCAGCAGTTCGGCGGGCGCGGGCCAGGGCGGCAAGGTTCTCCCCCAGCTGCCGGCGGATTCGACGGATCGGGCCGGATCGAGGCGCCGCCGGAGTTCGTCGCCGTTGGCGAGGCCGGCGTGGTGCCCGGCAATGGCCGCCGCCATCAGCCCGCCGAGCGGACCGGGACATGCGGCCCGGGCGGCCCGGGCGCCGGCGGTGGAGTGGTCCGGCCCGCGATGGCGCTCTCCGCCGACGGAGGCGGCCCGCAGATAGTCCTGGAACCCGAGCGTGGCCTTGCCGAGATCATGCCTGCGCCCGACCGCTTCGGCGAGGCGGGTCCAACCGAAAGCCGTCGCCATCGCCCCGGCCAGGTCGGCGACATCGCCAAGATGGGAGGCCAGGGGCTCCCACTCCGATTCCGGGAGGTTTGCGAGGCTGTGGGCAAAGAACTGCGGGGCGGCCGAATCCGGGGGACTCTCCACGGACGCACGCATCGAGCATCTCCATGGCTTGTCGCCAAACATGGCACGCCCATGGTGTAGCGCATGAGATTGGCAAAAACAGGACGCCGGCGCGGGCGCCTGCGCGCCACGGCCGCGGGCCCGGCCGGCTGGCTGGGCGCGCAGGGCGAGGCGGGACGGCCGGCGCCCCCGAT
>CALNAL010000252.1 GCA_937874445.1 uncultured Acetobacteraceae bacterium
ATACGGCGACCACCGAGATCTACACCTAAGCCTTCGTCGGCAGCGTCAGATGTGGATAAGAGACAGGCATGACACCACCGGGTTTGAAGCGAGTTGCCGGATAGCTTGGCAACGGCAATTCATCATTTAGCCAAGATAAAGTCCGAATGCCCTTTCGGACGCGAAGCTGAGACTTCGCACCCCGGCCCCCGATAAGACGCTCGCTGAGCGCACGGGGGCCCTTGCGTTACCGGGGCCCGGCAGGCTTGGCCCAGTCGCCGGCTGGGCACTGAAGGTCTCCTTCCCCTGCAAACACCGCCTTGTCGTTCCGCCTCGCCGGGAGTCTTATGGGCGGCCATGAGTCGCATCCCTGTTCGCATCGCCCTGGTCGGCGCTGGGCTGGCCGCCGCCTTCGCCCTGCTGGCCGCGCTGGCCGTCGAGAAATTCCTCGGCATTGTCCCGTGTGCCCTCTGTCTGCTCGAGCGTTGGCCCTATCGCATCGCCATCGTGCTGGCCGTGGTGGGGCTGTTGCTGCCGCGCAGGCTGGCGCGCTGGGCGCTGCCCGCCTGCGGCCTGGTGGTGTTCGCCGGGGCGCTGATCGCCGGAGTGCATGTCGGCGTGGAATGGGGATTCTGGCCCAGCCCGCTGCCCGAGTGCGCCGCCCCGCAGATCACCGTCGGCACCATCGCCGAGCGCCTCGCCGCCATGCCGGCCCACCCGGCCAAGCCCTGCGACGAGGCGACCTACATCATTCCGTTCCTGCCGCTTTCCACTGCCATGCTCAACCTGCTCTTCGCCCTGGTCTATGCCTGGGCGGCGGATTTCGCCTTCGAGCATCTGCGGCGGCACTGACCCCAGGTCTGCGCGCGCGGGACGGTTCAGCAAGGCAAGGTGTTCTCCTTTCGAGAAAGGAGAACCAGGAAAGCTTCATCCGTTAAGGGCTCCGCGCCTGGGTCAGACGGGGGGCCCAACGAACAAAGTCCTTTTTGCTTCTTTTTCCGGAAGGCAAAAGAAGCCTTCCCTTCCTACCCGCCAGGAGCCGCGCTGGCCGCGTCGATCGCGGCGTTGAGGGCGCGCACGCCGGCCGCCGGGCCCTCGGGGTGGGACCACACGCCCCCCACCACGGCCAGGAAATTGGCTCCTGCCCGCACCAGCGGCGCACAGTTTTCCGCGGTGATGCCGCCGATCGCCACGCTGGGCAATTCCATCATTTCCGACCACCAGGAGAGGATCTCGATGTCGGCCGGCGGAGCGGCCTGCTTGGTGGCGGAGGGGAAGAAGGCTCCGAAGGCCACGTAGTCGGCCCCGGTCTCGCCGGCCTCCATGGCCAGGTGGCGACTGGCGTGGCAGGTGGCTCCCAGGGTGAGGTCGCCGAGGAGACGCCGCGCCTCGGCGAGGGGGGTGTCCTCCTCGCCGACATGCGCCCCGTCGCACCCGGTGGCCACGGCCAGATCGGGGCGGTCGTTCATCAGCACGGCCACGCCGCGCGTCTGGGCCACCGGGCGGATCGCATCGGTGGCTTGGCGCAGCGCGTCGTCGTCGAGGCCCTTCAGACGGATCTGCAGGGCCGCCACATCGCCCGCGTCGAGGGCGCGGGCGAGTGTGTCGGGAAAAGTCGCAAGATCAACCGCCGGCGGGGTGATCAGGTAGAGGCGGCATCGCTCCCCGCCAGACCGCCTCCCGCCGGCCATGCGGCTCAGTCCTTGCCCTGGTAGATCGCGATGATCTTGGCCATCATCGCCAGGGCCTCTTCCTTCGGACGCTGGAAGGTGTTGCGGCCGATGATCGAGCCGAAGGCGCCGCCGTCGCGCAGGCCACGGATGGTTTCGTAGAGCTTGGCGTCGGTGGTGGTCTCGCCGCCGGAGAAGATCACGATGCGGCGACCGGCGAAGCAGCTCTGCACCACGTGCTTCACGCGCGCGGCCATGGTGGAGCGATCGATGCCCTCGTAGCTCTTCTTGGCGGCCGGCAGGCTGATGACGTCCGTCGGCGGCTTCACCTTGATGATGTGGGCACCGAGCAGGGCGGCCATGTGGGCGGCGTAGGCGCAGATGTCGAGCGCCGTCTCGGCCGGCTTGTCGAGGTTGGGCCCGCGCGGATAGCTCCACACCACCACGGCCAGACCGGCGGCCTTGGCCTCGGCGGCGAGCTCGCGCAGCTCCTCCATCTGGTCGAAGGCGTATTCGCTGCCCGGATAGATGGTGAAACCAATGGCCGCGCAGCCCAGGCGCAACGCGTCGTCCACGCCGCCGGTCACCGCCTGATCCTTGGTGACGGCCAGGCTGTTGGAGGAATTGACCTTCAGAATCAGCGGGATGGCGCCGGCATAGCTATCAGCTCCGGCTTCCAGCAGGCCGAGCGGGGCGGCGAAGGCATTGCAGCCGGCATCGACGGCGAACTGGAAGTGGTAGTGCGGATCGTAGCCAGCCGGGTTGGGGGCGAAGGAGCGGGCCGGGCCATGTTCGAAGCCCTGGTCCACCGGCAGGATCACCAGCTTGCCCGAACCGCCGAGCTTCCCCTCCATGAGGATGCGGGCCAGGTTGGTTTTTGTGCCGGGATTGTCGCTCTCGTAGAAGTCCAGGATCTTCTTGACGCGCTGTGTAATGCGCATTGGGGGTTCCCCTTGTGTATGGACGATATTCCGGTTCAGGTCCGAATCCCTACTCTAACTGGCCATGCGTGTCACGCAGCCAGGAAGCCAACCTCCTCTCCGCGCCAGGCATGGCGAGGTCGAGCGACTCCGGGCGCAAGGCCTGGAGTTCCGCGCCCAGCGTGCGGGCGAGGGCGTCCACGGCCGGCCAGGCCGGCACCGCACGGGCGAGCACCAGCGCGCGGCAGCCCGTCCGCAGGGCCGCCAGGGCCGCTCCCGGAGAATCGCCGCAGTCGAGCAGATCCGCGAAGGAAACTCCCGGGAATTCAACGTGGAGAAGATCGATCAGGCGGCGCCACCAGAGGGCGCCTGCCCACGCGCCGGCTCCCGGCGCGGAGAGCAGCACCACCGGAAGCCCTGGAGCCAGGGCTCGGCGTGCCTCCTCTTGGCCGTGGATCGTGACGGCGGGATGTAGCATCATGCTTGACGTTCAAGCCGCTCCGGGCTTGAAACTCAAGCAGTACCCATCCGGCCTGTACGAGTGCGGATATCCCCGCTCTGCAGGCCAAGCGGTCGGAGGCTCAATTTGTCGGACACGGACGACCCCGCCCTTGCGGCGGCACGCCTGGAAGAGGCGCTGGACCGGATCGCCGCGCTGGCCGACGCCCTGACGGCGCGAGCCGCCGCGCCGCAGGCGGCGCCGGAGGTGACTCCGGAGCCGGCTCCGGCGGTGGAAGAGCCTGCGGTGGATGTTCAGGCGGTGGCGGAGCGGCTGGATGCGTTGATCGCGCGGCTGCGCGCCGCCCTGGCCTTGCGGCCGGCCTGAGGCCGGGCCCGGGGCACGGGCGACAGGTAAGGATCAAGGAGGCGCGATTGGCTCAGCTCAGCGTGAAGGTCAACGGCTACGTCTATAACGTCGGCTGCGAGGATGGCCAGGAGGAGCACCTCCAGGCGATGGCCGGCGAGGTGGATTCCCGCATCGAGAACATCAAGGCTCTCGGCGGCAACTCCGGCGAGTCGCGCCTGCTGCTGCTGGCCGCCCTGCTGCTGGCCGACGAGCTGCACGATCTGCGCCTCGAGCGGGAGGCTCTGGGCGCCGCTGGCGGTTCGCCGCGGCCTGCGGACGATGGCGCGCTGGGAAAACGCCTCGGCCGCATGGTCGGCAAGGCGGAACAGATTGCAGCCTCGCTCGAGCATCCCTAAATAGAGCGTGCGGGGCTGCCCGGTGCGTCAGGCAATTCATCCCCGGGGCCGATAAGCTTCCTCCGGGAGCTGGCTCTGTCGGGACCGTGGTCCCGGTATCCGGCGCCCACCTGCTCACGCGGGCCTAGAGAGGATGTTCAACGCCAACGGCCATGGTGGCTCCGCACAGTTCTCCCCTTCCTGCCGATCCCTTCCTCGCCGCCCGCAAGACTGCCTTGCGGGCCGAGATGCGGGCGCGGCGGCGCGGCTGCGATCCCTCCCTGGGGGAGGGGCTGCGGCGCTTCGTGCCGGCACTCTGCCCGCCGCCCTCCGGCGCCGTGGTGGGCGGCTATTGGCCGATGCACCGCGAGATCGATTCCCGGCCGGTCCTGCGCGCCCTTTTCGAGCGGGGCCACCGGGTCGCCCTGCCGGTCACGCCGGAACGCGGCAACCCCTTGATCTTCAAGGAATGGAGCAGTGACGCCCTGCTTCATCCCGGACGTTTCGGAACCTCCGAGCCCGAGGGGGAGACGGTCACGCCCAGCTGGCTGCTGATGCCGCTGCTGGCCTTCGACCGACGCGGCGGACGGCTCGGCTATGGCGGCGGCTATTATGATCGCACCCTTTCCAGCCTCCGCGCCGGCGGAGCCGCCGGAGTCTTTGCCCTCGGCTGCGCTTACGCCTGCCAGGAGGTGGACGAGGTGCCGACCGGGGCGGACGATGCCCGGCTCGATGCCGTCGTCACGGAGGACGGACTCATCTTTTTCGGCAAAACCTGAATGCGCATTCTTTTTTTCGGTGACGTGATCGGCCGTACCGGCCGCGAGGGCGTGGCTGCGGCCCTGCCCGGGCTGCGCGAGCGGCTGGGGCTCCATCTCGTCGTGGTCAACGCCGAGAATGCCTCGCACGGCTTCGGCCTCGGCCCCGACATGGCGCGCGAACTCTTCGCCGCCGGCGCCGACGTGCTCACCCTGGGCAACCACGCCTGGGATCGCCGCGAGATGCTCTCCTATATCGCCGAGACCCCGCGGGTGATCCGTCCGCTCAATTTCCCCCCCGGCACCCCCGGCGCCGGCAGCGTTCTCGTCCGGCTGCCCGACGGGCGGCAGGCCCTGGTGCTCCAGGTGATGGGCCGGCAGTTCATGGATTCGCTGGACTGCCCCTTCCGCACCTCCGCCGTGGAACTCGCCCGCTACAAGCTCGGCGCCTCGGTGGCCGCCATCCTGGTGGATGTCCACGCCGAGGCCACCAGCGAGAAGATGGCCTACGGGCATTCCTTCGATGGCCAGGTCAGCGTGGTGGTGGGAACCCATACCCACATCCCCACCGCCGACTGCCAGATCCTGCCCGGCGGCACCGCCTATCTGAGCGACGCCGGCATGTGCGGCGACTACGACAGCGTGATCGGCATGCAGAAGCAGGGCGCCGCCGCCCGCTTCTGGCGCAAGCTGCCCGGCGAACGCCTCAACCCCGCCGAGGGCGAGGCCACCCTCTGCGGCCTGTTCGTGGAAACCGACGATACCTCCGGCCTCGCCCTGCGCGCCGAGCCGATCCGCATCGGCGGAAGGCTGTCACAGACCCTGCCCTCGGTGTAGAAGCGCCGCGCGCTATTGCGAGGTAGGAAGGCCAGGGGCTTCACCCCTGGACCCCACCAGGGGTCGAGCGACCCCTGGACCCGGCATTCTCGGGTTCTCCAAAAGGGGGCGCAACGAGGAGGTTGCGACCGTACCCTCGCGCCCCCTCTTGGAGAACCCGACAACGAATGGGTTCCAAGGGCCTCCCGGCCCTTGGCGGGTCCAGGGCGGAGCCCTGGCCTTCCTGACCGTTGCAATGGCACATGAGGGTTTCGACATCCGCAGGAGGGGTCATGGCGGGGCATTCGCAGTTTCACAACATCATGCACCGCAAGGGCGCGCAGGATGCCAGGAGGGCACGCGCGTTTGCGGGGCTGATTCGGGAGGTCACGGTCGCAGCGCGGCACGGCCAGCCCGATCCGGCCTTCAATGCGCGGTTGCGCGCGGCGGTGGCGGCGGCGCGGGCGGCCAACATGCCCAAGGATACCATCGAGCGGGCCATCAAGAAGGCGGCCGGCGCGGGGGCGGGGGAGGAGTATTTCGAGGTTCGCTACGAGGGCTACGGCCCGGGCGGCGTGGCGCTGATCGTCGAAACGCTGACCGACAACCGCAACCGCACCGCCTCCGACGTGCGCAACTTCTTCAACAAGTTCGGCGGTGCGCTCGGGGAGACGAATTCCGTTTCTTTTATGTTCTCGCGGCTCGGCATGGTGCGCTATGCCGCCGACGTGGCGAGCGAGGACGCGATGCTGGAGGCGGCGATCGAGGCCGGGGCGGACAACGCCGAGAGCGACGAGGAAGGCCACGAGGTGACCTGCGCCCCGGAGAACTTCTTCGCGGTGCGTGACGCGATGGAGGCCAAGTTCGGCGCGCCGGCCGAGGCCAAGGTGGTCTGGAAGCCTTCCATGACGGTGGAGATCACCGACGAGGAGAAGGCGACCTCGCTGATGAAGCTGCTCGACGCGCTGGAAGAGAACGACGACGTGCAGAACGTGTTCGGCAACTACGAGATTTCCGATGAGCTGGCGGAGAAGCTCGACGCATAGGAGGGGATGACGATTCGGCTCCTCGGCATCGATCCCGGGTTGCGCTTTACCGGATGGGGCGTGGTGGAGGTGGAGGGCAATGCGCTCCGCCATCTCGCCGACGGGGTGATCGCCACCGATTCGGGGGCGAGCCTGCCGGCCCGGCTGTGCGTGCTGCACGAGGGGCTGGCGCGGCTGATCGCCGCGTGGCACCCCCAGGAGGCGGCGGTCGAGCAGACCTACGTCAACCGCAACGGCGCCTCCACCCTCAAGCTCGGCTATGCGCGAGGCATCGCCCTGCTGACCCCGGCCGAGGCGGGGCTGAAGGTGGCCGAATACGGTGCCATGGAGATCAAGCGCGCAGTGGTGGGCACCGGGGCGGCCGACAAGAAGCAGGTGGAAATGATGGTCCGCCGCCTGCTGCCCGGTGCCATCATCAAGCGTTCCGATGCCTCCGACGCCCTGGCGCTGGCGATCTGCCATGCGCATCACCGCGAGAGCCGCCTGGCGTGGGCGGCGGGAGTGCGCATGGCATGATCGCCCAGCTTCGCGGCAAGGTGGCCTTGGTCGAGGAAGGCCGCTGCGTGATCGACGTGAACGGCGTGGGCTATCTGGTGCAGGCCAGCACGCGCACCCTGGCGGCGCTGCCCACCGAGGCGCCGGTGACGGTGCTGGTGGAGACGCAGGTTCGCGAGGATGCCATCCTGCTGTTCGGCTTTGTCGATGCGGCCGAGCGCGAGTGGTTCCGCCTGCTGACCACGGTGCAGGGCGTGGGAGCCAAGGTGGCGCTGTCCATTCTCTCCGCGCTGTCGCCCTCCGATCTGGTGGGGGCGATCCAGGCCGGCGACCGCGGGGCGCTGACGCGGGCCGCCGGGGTGGGCACCAAGCTCGCGGTGCGGCTGCTGACCGAGTTGCGCGAGAAGGCGGGGGCGATGCCCTCGGGGCCGGGCTTCGCGCCGGTGCTGCCGGCGACGGTGGCGGGCGGCGAGGCCGATGCCGTCTCGGCGCTGATCAACCTCGGCTACCGGCGTGCCGAGGCGGAGGCGGCGGTGGCGCGCGTGCTCAAGCGGGTGGCCGAGGGGAGCCCGCTGGAGACGCTGATCCGCGAAGGGCTGGCGGAGCTGGCACGGTGAGAACGCGATGACCGACGACGAGGAAAGCCCGCTCAACCCCGAGCGCACCGAGGAGGATTCCGCCGAGGCGGTGCTGCGCCCGCAGACCCTGGCGGAGTTCACCGGGCAGAAGGCCACCTGCGCGAATCTGGCGGTGTTCATCCAGGCCGCCAAGGTGCGCGGCGAGGCGCTCGACCACGTGCTGCTGCATGGCCCGCCCGGCCTGGGCAAGACCACGCTGGCGCAGATCGTCGCGCACGAGCTGGGGGTGGGGTTCCGCGCCACTTCCGGTCCGGTGATCCAGCGCGCCGGCGATCTGGCGGCGATCCTGACCAATCTGCAGCCGCGTGACGTGCTGTTCATCGACGAGATCCACCGCCTCCAGCCGGCGATCGAGGAGGTGCTCTATCCGGCGATGGAGGACTTCCAGCTCGATCTCATCATCGGCGAGGGGCCGGCGGCGCGCTCGGTGCGCATCGGGCTGAATCCCTTCACGCTGGTGGGGGCC
Organism: uncultured Acetobacteraceae bacterium; assembly: GCA_937874445.1. Lineage (GTDB taxonomy): Bacteria > Pseudomonadota > Alphaproteobacteria > Acetobacterales > Acetobacteraceae > Rhodovastum. The sequence goes on from CALNAL010000252.1 coordinate 7,971, forward strand.
ACCACGCGGGCGGGGCTGCTGGCCACGCCGCTGCGCGACCGCTTCGGCATCCCGCTGCGGCTGGTGTTCTACACACCGGAGGAGCTGGAGACGATCGTCGCCTCCGGAGCGGCCAAGCTCGGCTTCGACCTCACCCGCGACGGGGCGGCCGAGATCGCCCGCCGGTCGCGCGGCACCCCGCGCATCGCCGGGCGGCTGCTGCGGCGGGTGCGCGACATCGCGCTGGTGGAGGGTCATGTGCCCGCCGACCGCAAGGTGGCCGACGCCGCGCTGAAGCGCCTGGAGGTGGATCGCCTCGGGCTGGACGCCATGGACCGCCGCTACCTGCGCCGCATCGCCGAGCACCATGCCGGCGGACCGGTGGGGGTGGAGACGCTGGCCGCCGCCCTTTCGGAGGCGCGCGATACGCTGGAGGAGGTGGTCGAGCCCTATCTCATCCAGGAAGGGCTGGTGATGCGCACCTCGCGCGGGCGGGTGCTGGGCGAACGCGGCTGGCGCCATCTCGGGCTGGTTCCACCCAAGGACTCATTGGGGGGAGCACAGAACAGTTTCGATCTTTCGGCTCCCGGCAGGAACGAAGGGTCATGAACGGCGAGGTTGCGGAGAATTCATCCGGGCCGGGGCACCGTTTCCGCCTGCGCGTTTACTATGAGGATACCGATGCCGGCGGCGTGGTCTATCATGCCTCCTACTTGAGGTTTGCCGAGCGGGCCCGCACGGAAGCGTTGCGCGACCTCGGTATTCCGCACGCCGAAATGACAAGCCAGTATGGCCTAATGTTCATGGTGCGACGCGCCAAACTGGACTATCTGGCACCGGCGCGGCTCGATGATTCGCTGGTGGTGGTCACGCGACCTCTGGTGTTGCGGGCGGCCTCGGTGGAGCTTCGCCAAGGATTTTTCCGTTCGGGTGAGGAACGTCCCCTGGTTGTTCTCGACGCGCTGCTGGCCTGCGTGCGCGTGGCGGACTGCCGGCCGGCACGTCTGCCGCGGCGCTGGCGCGACGGACTGCTCACGCTGTGTCAGGTCGCCGCGCCCGCAGAAGAGGGCGTCGGGGCGGGAATCGGGGGGCGCGACTCGGCCGGATCGGACAATGTAGGCGGCTGAGACAGCTGGCCCGGACGGCCGGAGTGGGGCTCGGCCGGGTAGTTTGCGTTTTGGACACAGGCGGCCGGCGTGGCCGGACGGCGTGGGGTGAGGGGAAGAGAGAGTGGACCGGGCTGTTGACGCGGCGAATCTCGCGGCGAACGCCGCCGACTTGTCGATCTGGGGCCTGTTCGTCCAGGCCGACATCGTCGTCAAGCTGGTGATGATCCTGCTGGTGTTCGCCTCCGTGTGGGTGTGGGCGATCGTTTTCGAGAAGATCACCTCGCTGCGGCGTGCCAATCGTGCCGCCGACGCCTTCGAGGACCGCTTCTGGTCGGGCGGCAGCCTCGACGACCTCTATGAGCAGGAGGGTGCCAAGCCCGAGCACCCCATGGCCGCCGTGTTCGGCGCCGCCATGAGCGAGTGGCGGCGCAGCGTGCGCGTGCCGGGCATCGACATCGCCCATTCCAACGTGCGCGATCGCGTCGATCGGGCGATGAACGTCACGATCAGCCGCGAGATGGACCGCATGGAGCGGTGGATGATCTTCCTCGCCTCGGTTGGCGGCACGGCCCCCTTCGTCGGCCTGTTCGGCACGGTCTGGGGCATCATGCACTCCTTCGCCGCCATCGCCGGCATGCACAACACTTCGCTCGCCGTGGTGGCCCCGGGCATCGCCGAGGCGCTGTTCGCCACCGCCATCGGCTTGGTGGCCGCCATCCCGGCGGTGCTCACCTTCAACATGATCTCCACCAACCTCGCCCGCTTCGGCGGACGTCTGGAAGGGTTCGCCACCGAGTTTGGCGCCATCCTCTCGCGCCAGAGCGAGGAGCACTCCTAGGCCATGGCCATCGAGACGCAGGGCGGGCGCGGCGGCCGGCGGCGCTACCGCCCGATGGGCGACATCAACATCACCCCGATGGTCGATGTCATGCTGGTGCTGCTGATCATCTTCATGGTGACGGCGCCGCTGATGAACAACGCCGTCAACGTCGATCTGCCCAAGGCCAATGCCACCCCGGTGGACCAGGACAGCCAGCCGCTGCAGGTCTCGGTGGATGCCAAGGGGCAGGTCTTCCTGATGAACGAGCCGATCGCGCTGAGCGAACTGGTGACCAAGCTCCAGGCGATTTCGGAGAACCAGAAGGACCGCCGGATTTTCGTGCGCGGCGATCAGGCCAATCCCTACGGGCTGATGATGCAGGTGATGGGCACCATCATCACCGGCGGGTTCACCAAGGTGTCGCTGCTGACCCAACAGGTCGGAGACGGAGCGCCGGCGGCGCCCGTCCCGGTCCCCGCGACGACGGCTCCGGTCGCTCCGGCTCCTGCGCCGGCCCCCGCGCCTGCTCGTCCGGGGCGGGGCTGAACGGACGGCCGCAGTGCGGATGAGGGCGCCAGCACATGAGTGCGCGTGAGCCGATGAGCCCGTTGCTGCGGCGCTGCGCCATCGTCTCGGTGGTGGCGCATGCGCTGGTGCTGTCGGCGCTGCTGATCGGGCTGGGCACCCGCCAGACCCCGCCGCCTCCTGACCAGATGGAGGTGGAGATCGCCATGGAGGGGCCGATCGACGGCCCGCCCCAGCAGGCGGCCCGCGCCCCCGAACCCAGCCCGATGCCGG
>CALNAL010000253.1 GCA_937874445.1 uncultured Acetobacteraceae bacterium
GCGCCAAGGTGAGCCACAACAGGCGGCGCAAGGGATAGGAAGATGGCATTTGCTGGTCCTCGCAGAGAGGCCGGCCTGCCGCAGCGGGACCCACGCATACCTCGCGCCCCGCCGCCGGAAGACCGGTCGGCCGATGGCGCGTTGTTTGACGTGAACGCTTACGGCCAGCGACGCGAGGGCGTGCCAAGCCCCTCAGCCCTATCAGGCGACGGGGATAGCGACAAGCGTCGGGCGGCAACGCAGTACGCCCCAAAAAGCAAAGGCCAGCCGGTCCCGCAGGACAGGCTGGCCTCGCATACACGCAACTGGCTCCCGGAGTAGGACTCGAACCTACGACCCAGCGGTTAACAGCCGCTTGCTCTACCAACTGAGCTATCCGGGATCGGTGCGGTGTGGGCGGGTCTATAGCGAACCCAGCGCCGGGACGCAAACCCCTTCCCTCGAAAAATCCGCGTCGAGGCCATGCGCGCGGGGCGCGGCATGTCTGCCGCATTCCCCCCTGGCGTCGATTCGCTTGCGCTGGCGCCGGGTTGCGACAGAAGATGCTCCGCCATGAACATGCTCTCGCCACCGCGCGCCCGTCTGTGCATCGAGGTGGTGCACGACCTGATCTGCCCCTGGTGCTGGCTCGGCGTGCATCGCCTGCTGGCCACCCTGCGCGCGCGCCCGGAGATCACCGCCGACATCGTCTGGCGCCCCTTCCTGCTCAACCCGGACATGCCGCTCGGCGGCCTCTCGCGGGAGGAGTACATGCTGCACAAGTTCGGCGGCGAGGCCCGGGCACGGCGAATCTGGCACACCATTACCGAGATCGGCCGCTCCGAGGGCATGGCCTACGACTTCGACCGCATCGACCGCACTCCGCCCTCGATGGATGCCCACCGCCTGGTGCGCTGGGGGCGGCAGTTCGACCGCGCCGACGCGCTGGTCGAGGCGCTGTTCCGCGCCCATTTCTCCGAGGGACGCAACATCGGCGACCTGCTGGTGCTCGGCGAGGTGGCGGACGCCTGCGGGCTCGACGCCACCGCCGCCCGGGCCTGGCTGCGCTCCAGCGAAGACCAGAAGGGCGTGCTCGCCGACAACCTCGCCGCCCACCACCTCGGCATCAACGGCGTACCGTGCTTCATCTTCGACGGCCATTCCGCCGTTTCCGGCGCCCAGGAGCCCGAGGTGCTCGACCGCCTGCTCGATGTCGCCCTGACCCGGACCGAGGAATCCTCCTTCTGAAACTCTATCCTGGTTGGGCGATGCCGAGATGGCGCGCCACCGCCGCCGCGTCGCGCGGGTCGGCGGCGAGCGAGACGCCGTAGCTGCGGCCGAACACCTCGACGCGGCATCCGCCGCCCACCACGCGGTAGTGCCCGGCCGCCACCACCCGCCCCTGGAGCCCGGCCGCCAGCGAGACGTGCATCCGCTCGCCGGTCGCCACCTCGCCGCGGTCGGTGATGACGTATTTCACGAGACGGCGGCCTCCAGCAGCGCCAGCGCCTGCGCCACCGTGGCCCGCCGTACCGCCGCGCGGTCGCCGGGGAAAAGCTGGCGCGAGGCCTGCACTCCCGCCGGTGTCGCGAGGCCGAACCAGACCGTGCCCACCGGCTTGTCCGCGCTGCCCCCGCCAGGGCCGGCCACGCCGCTGACGGATACCGCCATGTCCACGCCCGCCCGGGCCCGGGCGCCGGCCGCCATGGCCCGCACCACCTCCGCGCTGACCGCCCCGTGCGCGGCCAGCACCGCCTCCGGCACCCCCAGCATCGCGCTCTTGGCGGCGTTGGAATAGGTGACGAAGCCGCAGTCCACCACATCGGAGGACCCCGGAATTTCGGTGAGCGCACCGGCGATCAGCCCGCCCGTGCAGCTCTCGGCGGTGGCGATGCGCCAGCCGCGCGCCCGCGCCCGCTCCAGCACGGCCGTCGCCTGGCGCAGAATCTCCGCATCGAAGCTCATCGCAATATCTTCCCTACAGCAGCCCGGGAGCCGCCCAGCGCAGCCCCGCCAGCAGGATCGCGGCGGCAAGCCCGCCGAGCAGATCGTCGGCCATCACTCCCACCGCCCCCGGCAGACGCTCGGCCCAGCCGATCGGGCCCGGCTTGAAGATGTCGAAGGCCCGGAACAGCGCGAAGGCCAGAACCGCCCCCAGCAGCGAGGGAGAGGCCAGCGCCAGCAGCGCCACCCACTGCCCGGCCAGCTCGTCGATCACCACCCAGCCGGGGTCGCCCCTGACACCGGCGGCGGGAATCGCCCACAGCCCGGCCGCGACGGCCACCACCAGCCCCGCCGCCAGCGCCCAGGGCGAGGCCCAGAGCAGCAGCAGCCCCGGCAGCAGCGCCGCCGCCGAACCAAAGGTCCCCGGC
>CALNAL010000254.1 GCA_937874445.1 uncultured Acetobacteraceae bacterium
GAACTCGCCGCCGGAACGTTCCAGGCACGGCGCGCCTTCCTCGGCCTCAACGCCGCGGTCGTGGTGGGCTTCGGCGGCTATCCCGCCATCGCGCCGATCCTGGGGTCGCGGCTGCTCGGCAGCAAGCCGCGTGTGGTGCTGCACGAGCAGAACGCCGTGCTGGGCCGGGCCAACCGGCTGCTCGCCCGCTTCGCCGACACGCTGGCACTCTCCCACGAGGTCACGCAGAAGGTTCCCGCCGGGGTGAAGACCGTGCTGGTGGGAACCCCGGTGCGCCCCGCCGTGGCCGAGCTGGCCGGCGCGCCCTACCAGGCCCCCGAACCCGGGGGCGAATTCCGCCTGCTGGTGCTGGGCGGCTCGCAGGGGGCGCGGGTGTTCAGCCAGGTGGTGCCCGCGGCGCTGGCCGCGCTGCCCGAGGCCCTGCGGGCCCGGCTGCGCCTGGTGCAGCAGTGCCGTCCCGAGGATCTCGAGGCGGTGCGGGCCACCTACGCCGCCGCCGGCATCGCCGCCGAGCTGGCCTCCTTCTTCTCCGACGTGGCGGCGCGCATGGCCGCGGCGCATCTCGTGATCTCGCGGGCCGGGGCCTCCTCGGTGGCCGAGATCGCGGCGATCGGCCGGCCCTGCGTGCTGGTGCCGCTGCCCGGGGCGATCGACGACCACCAGAGCGCCAATGCCCGCACCCTGCTGGCGGCGGGCGGCGCCTATGTCATGGCCCAGCCCGATTTCACCGCCCCGGCGCTGACGGGGCAGCTGGCCGAGGTGATGGCCGATCCCTCCGGACTGCCGGAAGCCGCGCAGGCCTCGGCCGGCCGGGGCATCGTCGATGCCGCCGCGCGCCTCGCCGATCTCGTAGAACAGACTGTCGCACAGGAACTTGCTGCATGAGGGCGTTGCCTCTGACCATCGGCACCATCCATTTCGTGGGAATCGGCGGGATCGGCATGTCCGGCATCGCCGAGGTGCTGCACAATCTCGGCTACAAGGTGCAGGGCTCCGACGTCGCCGAGAACGCCAACGTCCGCCGCCTGCGCGACAAGGGCATCACCGTGCATGTCGGCCACGACCCCGCCAATCTCGGCGGCGCGCAGGTGGTCGTGGTGTCCTCGGCGATCCACCCCGACAACGTCGAGGTGAAGGAGGCGCGCGTCCGGCTGATCCCGGTGGTGCGCCGCGCCGAAATGCTCGCCGAGCTGATGCGCCTGCGCTGGGCCATCGCCGTCGGCGGCACCCACGGCAAGACCACCACCACCTCGCTGGTGGCGACCGTGCTGGAGGCCGCGCATCTCGACCCCACCGTCATCAACGGCGGCATCATCAACGCCTACGGCACCAACACCCGCCTGGGCGGGGGCGACTGGATGGTGGTGGAGGCCGACGAGAGCGACGGCTCCTTCCTGCGCCTGCCCTCGGTGGTGGCGGTGGTGACCAACATGGACCCCGAGCACCTCGACCACTGGGGCACCCCCGAGGCGATGGTGGCCGGCTACGAGCACTTCGTCTCCAACATCCCCTTCTACGGCTTCGCGGTGCTGTGCATCGACCATCCGGCGGTGCAGCAGATGATCCCGCGCGTCTCCGACCGGCGCATCATCACCTACGGCTTCTCGCCGCAGGCCGACGTGCGCGGCGAGGTGCTCAACACCGACCGCTTCGGCGCCACCTTCAAAGTTTCGGTCACCGACCGCGCCCGCAAGCGCACGCGGCAGATGGGGCCGTTCCGCCTGCCCATGCTCGGCACCCACAACGTGCAGAACGCGCTGGCCGCCGTGGCCATCGCCGCGGAGATGGAGATCTCCGACGACACGCTGCGCAGCGCCTTCGCCTCCTTCAAGGGGGTCAAGCGGCGCTTCACCCACGCCGGCGACGCGGGGGGCATCACCGTCATCGACGACTACGGCCACCACCCGGTGGAAATCGCCGCGGTGCTCAAGGCGGCCCGCCAGGCCGGCGCGCGCGACGTGATCGCCGTCATCCAGCCGCACCGCTTCACCCGGTTGCAGTCGCTCTACGACCAGTTCTGCACCTGCCTCAACGACGCGGGAAAGGTGATCGTGGCCGATGTCTATCCCGCCGGCGAGGCGCCGATCGAAGGCGTCAACCGCGACTGGCTGGTGGAAGGGCTGCGCGCCCACGGCCACCGCTCGGTGGTGCCCCTGCCCGGCCCCGAACACCTCGCCGAGATGGTGCATGCCATCGCCAAGCCGGGCGACTACGTGGTCTGCCTCGGCGCCGGCTCGATCAGCGGCTGGGCGCAGGCGCTGCCGGCCCAGCTCGCGGCGCTGCAGGAGAAGGCGGCCAAGAACACCGCCCCCACCCAGTCCGGCGGATCGGGGGCGGCATGACTCCAGCC
>CALNAL010000255.1 GCA_937874445.1 uncultured Acetobacteraceae bacterium
CCGCCAAGCTGCTCGGCCGGCTGGAGGCGTTGCGCAGCGAGGGCCCCGAAGCCTACGGCCGAGCCCGCGCGCAGGCCATGGTGGCCCCCGGCGCCTCGGCCGAGGCGGTGGCGCTGGCCGCCCGCATCGCCGCCGAGACCCGCCCCGACGGACTCTACAACGCCACCCGGGCTCTCCAGTTCGCCGACGCCCGCCCCTGCTACGCGCAGATCCGCGCGCCGATGCTGGTGCTGTTCGGGGGCGCCGACCCGGTGGTGCGCCCCGAACTCTCCGCCGAGCTGCGCGCCCTCACCCCCCGGGCGACCCATCGCGTGCTGCCCGGAGTCGGCCACGCGCCCTATCTCGAAGACCCCGCCACCTACGACGCCGCCCTGCGCGATTTCGTTTCCAGGCCGTGAGGTTCACGCCATGCTCGGTTTCCTGATCGGACTTGCCGTCACCCTCGCCGTGGTCTGGCTGGTGATCAAGAAGTACCAGCCGCACACGGTGCTCCTGCTGGCCGGCCTGCTGCTGCTGGGGCTCACCGCGATCCTCTTCCCGCACACCTCCATCCTCTTCCCCAAGGCGAAAAGCACCGGCTGGGCGGGCTTCGACGTCGTCGACTTCGTCACCCACTCGCTGTCCACGCGCACCGCCGAACTCGGCATGATCATCATGTCGGCGGGCGGGTTCGCCAAATACATGGACACCATCGGCGCCACCGATGCGATGGTGGCGCTGTGCATCCGCCCCCTGAAGCTGCTGCGCGCGCCCTATGTGGTGCTGGCGCTGGGCTATGCCGTGGGGCAGATCTTCCACATCTTCATCCCCTCCGCCGCGGGGCTGGCGATGCTGCTGCTGGTGACGTTCTACCCCACGCTGGTGCGGCTCGGGGTCTCGCCGGCCGCGGCCGCGGCGATGATCGGCACCACCGGCGTGATGGACCTCGGCCCCGCCTCGGCCGGCACCAACCTGGCCGCCCGCACCGCCGGACTGGATGCCGCCACCTACTTCGCCCACTACCAGCTGCCCACCGCCGCCATCGTCATGGTAGTGATCTCGGCGCTCACCTATGTCACGGCCAGGTATTTCGATCGCAAATCGTATTTCGTTGCGAAACAGAATGAATCGGAAAACGACGCCCCTGCCCTGAAGGTTCCCGTCTTCTATGCCCTGCTGCCGATGGTTCCGCTCACCCTGATCCTGGTGTTCAGCCCGCTGCTGGTGCGCGGAGTCCGGCTCGACGTCGTGACCGCGATGATGATCGGCGCGCTGCTGGCCCTGCTCTGCGAGCTGGCCCGCACCCGCGACGCACGCGCGGCGATGAAGGGCTTCACCGCCTTCTTCGCCGGCATGGGCAAGATGTTCTCCGACATCGTCTCGCTGATCGTCTGCACCGAGACCTTCGCCGCCGGGCTGCAGGCCATCGGCATGGTGGGCTTCCTGATCGTCCAGGCCCAGAACGGCGGCTTCGGGTTCTACGCGATGACGGTGGTGATGTGCGCAATCGTCACCGCCACGGCGGTGATCACCGGCTCGGGCAACGCGGCCTTCTTCTCCTTCGCCTCGCTGGCGCCGAAAATCGCCTCGGGCTTCGGCGCGGCCCCGGTGACGATGCTGTTGCCGATGCAGCTCTGCGCCGGCATCGCCCGCTCGGCCTCGCCGGTGGCAGGCGTGATCATCGCGGTCTCGGGGACGGGCCAGTGCTCTCCCATCGAAATCGTGCGGCGCACCGCGATCCCGGTCGCCGGCGGGCTGCTCACCGTGCTGCTCTGCACCGCCTTCGTGGGATGATGCCGGGAAGATAAGGAAGGAAGGCTTCTTTTTCCTGAAGGAAAACGAAGCAAAAAGGACTTTGTTCGTTTGGCTCCGCGGCCGGGACAGGCGCGGAGATTAAGGAACAAAGCTTTCCTGGTTCTCCTTTTCCGAAAGGAGAACACCTTGCCTTGCTTGCTTTGCTCAGCCCAGCACTTTGCGGATCTCGGAGCCGATCATGGCCATGGTGTCGCGTGCCGGGCCGAGGCGGGCGGTCATGCCCAGGAAGCCGTGCACGACGCCCGGCACCACGTCCAGCCGGTAGGGCACGCCGTTGGCCACCAGCTTGCCCGAGAGGATCAGCGTATCGTCGCGCAGGCAGTCCAGCCCGGCCGCGACGAGATGCACCGGGCAGAGCCGATCGAGCGGGCCGTCGAGAGGGATGGCGCGGGGGTCCTTGGCGCTGCCCAGCCAGTTCTCCCAGTACCAGCGCATCCGCGCGCTGGTCAGGCCGAAGCCCGGCTCGGTGCCGCCGAACTCGCGGTGGCTGCGGGTGTCGAAAATCGGGGTGTAGCAGCCATACCAGAGCGAGAGCATCTGCGGACGGACCCCGGCCTGGGCCACCGCCAGGGCGATGTTGGCCCCCGCCGAATCGCCGCACAGCACCTTGGGGCCCGGCGGCAGCGCCTGCCACACCGCCAGCACGTCCTCGATCGCCGAGGGGCAGGGATGCTCGGGGGCAAGGCGATAGTCGGGCATCAGCACCGGCAGGTTCGCGGCAAGCGCCAGCGCGCGGCCGAAACGGTCGTAGAGGTCGGGGCTGCCGAAGGTCCAGCCGCCGCCATGCACGAAGACGATGGTGCGCTTCTCTCCCGGCTTTTCGTTCAGCAGCCGGCACGGCACGCCGCCCACCAGCAGGTCGCGCCGGGAGCACGGGGGCAGATCGACATTCCACACCGCCTGCGCGCGGGCGACGCTGGCGCGGGCGTCGGCGAGCGCCATCTCGTCGTATTGCGGAGCCGGGGCGGCCCGCATCTCGGCGAGAATCGGCGCCATTTCGGGATGCACCGCACGTTCCATGTGGTCGATGCTGCGGTCCACGGTGGTATCGAGGTGGACGCCCAGCTCATAGACCAGACGGGTGGCGTCCCGGCCCTCCAGGGCGAGAAGAAGCTCGTGATGACGCTGGGCGGTATGCACCAGCGGCTGGTGGTGCCAGGGCGCCCACTGGCGGATGCGATAGGTGTGCAGCATGCACCGCTCGAGCACCGGGCCGAGCGCATAAAGACCCGACGACTCGAAGAGGGCGAGGTGGAATTCCATGTCGCGCTGCACCACGCCCCAGGCGTCACCGGCCAGGCCGGCGGTTTCCATGCGGGCGACGATCGTGCGCAGGGCGGCGATGTGTTCGGGGGAGGCCCGGCGCGCGGCCCGGCGCGCGCCGCGCATTTCCAGGCGGCGACGCAGGTCGAGCATCTCGGCCGCGGTATCGGCATCGAGGTCGGTCACCTTGGTGCCCTGGCGGCCGGCGCGCAGCACCAGCCCCTCGCCCTGCAGGCGCAGCAGGGCCTCGCGCACCGAAGCCTGGCTGCAGCCCAGTTCCGCTCCCACTCCAAGCTCGGTCAGCACCGTGCCTGGCGCCAATTCGTTCATCACGATCCGCCGGCGCAGATCGGAGAACACGCGGGAGGCACGTCCTTCAGCCATGGGGAAACCTTGCTTCGCCAATTATCGATAAAATAGACGATTTGCGCAACACCATACCCCGTCCCCGGGAAAACCGACAAGCAATTGCCCCATGAAGAGAGCCTCCCGCGGGCGGTTTTGCGGGGCCTGGGGGCGCGCTATACTGACGGCCATGGCTTCACACACCGCCCTCCCCCCTGACGATTCTGCCTCCGACGATGTCGCGGCGGAAATTCCCGCCAACCTGCGCCCCGATCCGTCGGACTACCGCTACGACCTGGAAAAGACCCTGCGCAGCGTGGTGGGGCTGCGCGCCTCGGTGCCCGCCGATGCCTATACCGCCCCCAGCCTCGGCACGGATCGGGTGGGCTCCGGGGCGGTGATCGGCGCGGGCGATCTGGTCCTGACGGTGGGCTACCTCATCAACGAGGCCGACCGGGTGTGGCTGATCACCGCCGACGGCAGGGCCGTGCCCGGACACGCCCTGGCGGTGGACCCCACCACCGGATTCGGCCTGGTCCAGCCGCTGGGCAGACTCGGCATGCCGGCGCTGGAGCTGGGCAATTCCACCACGGTTCCGATCGATACGCCTCTGGTGCTGGCAGCCGGCGGCGGACGCGAGCATGCCATCGAGACCCGGCTCTCCGGCCGGCAGGAATTCGCCGGCTACTGGGAATACCTGCTCGAGGAGGCCCTGTTCACCACCCCGGCCCATCCCTACTGGAGCGGTTCCGCCCTGCTCGACGCGGACGGGAAGCTGCTGGGCATCGGCTCGCTGATTCTCCAGCAGGGCGACGACAAGCACCGCATGGACATGAACATGGTCGTGCCCATCTCGCTGCTGGCGCCGGTCCTGGAGGACCTCTCGACCATCGGCTATACCCGCACGACGCCGCGCCCCTGGCTCGGCCTCTACGCCATGGACAGCGACGGCGGCATCGTCGTGGGGGGCATCAGCCCGCGCAGCCCCGCCGAGGTGGCCGGGTTGCGCCAGGGCGACCACATCCTGGCGCTGGGAGGAGAGGACGTGCTCGACCTCGCCTCGCTGTGGCGCAAGCTGTGGGCCTGCGGACCCGCCGGGACCGAGATCCGCCTGCGCATCGGCCGCGATGGCGAAGTGCGGACGCTCCGCCTGGCCAGCGCCGACCGCAGATCCTTCCTGCGCGCCCCCAGAGTGCACTGAAACAGTGCCCCGAGGCGCCCCGCGTTGAAGGAGGGCGCCCGCGCTGAGGGAGGCGCCTGCACACAGAGGTGAGGGGCGCGAAGCCCCTGGCAGGGAGCGGAGCACAGCCCCAGCACCGCGCCATCACACACGACCCCTCCCCCCCCTTCATCGATCCCGCTCTCCTCGACTCCGACCTGGCCACCCGGGCCTGCACGCTGGCTCGCGAGGCCGGCTCCGTGGCCCTGCTGGCCTTGCGCCACGGCAAGCCGGCACTGGCCTGCGGAGATGTCAGCTGGAAAGCCAACGTCCGCTCGATCCGCAAATCGATCCTCTGCGGCCTGCTCGGCATCGCCGTGAACGAGTCGCACATCGATCTCGGCGCGACGCTGGCCAGCCTCGGCATCGACGACAAGGAAGGCCTGAGCGAGGTGGAACGCCAGGCCACGGTGTACGACCTCCTCACCGCACGCTCGGGCATCATGCATCCGGCCGGCTACGAGAGCGCCTGGATGAAAATGATCAAGCCGCCCCGCGGCCTGCACGCGCCCGGCACGCGCTGGACCTACAACAACTGGGACTTCAACGCGCTCGGCACGATCTACGAGCGCTCCACCGGGCGCAGCATCCCCGACGCCTTCGCCTCCCTGCTCGCCGAACCGCTGGGCATGGAAGATTTCGCGCCCGGCGATGCCACCCACGTCCCCTCGGACGCCAGCATCCACCCCGCCTACCCCATCCGGCTCTCGGCGCGCGACCTCGCCCGCTACGGCCAGCTCTGGCTGCAACAGGGCGAATGGCACGGACGGCAGATCGTGCCGGCCGCGTGGGTGCGCTGCTCGGTCTCGCCGATCTCGCACGCCGGGCAGGACGGCGCTTACGGCTACATGTGGTGGGTCTGCCGCGAGGGGGTCCACTTCCCCGGCGTGCTGCTGCCGCCCGACGCCTACTCCGCACGCGGCTGGGGCGGACATGTGCTGCTGGTGGTGCCGAGCCTGGATCTGGTGGCGGTGCACCGCTCCCAGACCGAGACCGAGCCGTTCCACACGGTGGACAAGTTCGCGCTCGGCCGGATTCTCGGCACGCTGGTGGCGGCGGCCGGCTGAGCCTCCCCGCCGTTCGGGGCATTTGCCGTTCGCATCGGCGCGCGGCAAATGCCCCGACGCCTGGTTTCCTCCTGCAGCGACTTTTGGCGATCCCGCCGGATCGCGATCCGCGCCCAGGGAGCCCAACGAAAAAGCGCCTGCCCCGGTCGGGACAGGCGCCTTTTTTGGAAGCCAAATCGTCGAAGGCTTACACCACGGCGGTCCTGAAGTCGCTCGCGGAGACATGCGAGACCGAGAAGACGACCTGCGTGCCATCGGAGAGCATCGCGATGGTGCCACCGGCGTTGTAGGTGCCGTCGTAGGTGCCCGGCGGGATATAGGTGATGGAACTCAGGCTCAGGGGGCTGCTCGCGCCTTCGCCCAGGGACAGGTCGAACACGTCCGTGCCGGACTTGAAGTCGAAGATGTAGTCGATCGTGCCCGACTGGCCGGCAACCTGATAGTAGATGTTGCCAGAGGCGGAGGAATCCGCACCGGTGCCGTAGCCGTTCACCCAGGTGGTGTCGTTGCCGAGGCCGATGGTGTTGTTGCCGTAGGACGAACCGTAGATGGTGTCGGTGCCGCCGTTGCTGATCAGCGTGTCGCCACCGGTTCCGGCGTCCCACATCATGTCGCTGCCGGTGCCGCCGTAGATGGAGTTGTTGGCACCGTAGGAAACCAGCGTGTCGCCCGTGCCCGCACCGCCGATGAGGGTGGTGGAACCGGCCAGGGTGCTGGTCAGCATGATGTTGCCGCCGCCCGAGCCGCCCTCGTAGTAGCCGGTGCCGCCGAACACCGTGGCGGTGCCGGTGAAGGCCGGAGCCGTCAGCTCGGTGCCGCCGATGGTCGCGGAACCGCCGAACAGCGTCGCGCTGCCGCTGCTGCCGGGGACGATGATGATGTCCGAGGCGCCCGGGGTGATGAAGGCGTTGGCCTTGTTGACGATGTTGATATGGGCATTGGCAGCGCCGTTGACCGAGGCGGCCACCGTCGAGCTGCCGCCGAGGGTCAGCCACTCGGTGGTGGTCCCACCGACGGAGCTGCCCACGGCCTGGATGGAAACGGAGCCACCCACCGTCACCTCGGTGAAGGAGGTGGGCCCGAGGCGGACCGTGGTGCTGCCCTTCGAGGCGTCGATGACGGCGCCGTTGGCCACGGTGGTGTCGCCCGACCCGGCCACGTAGATATTCGCGCTCGCAGTGTTGGAATTCTCGGTGAAGGCCTGATGCCCGCCACCAAGATAGGCCGTCACGTTCGCCGCGTTGTTGTAGAAGAGCAGTTCCGTATCGGCGCTTGCAGCAACCGTCATATTGTCGGCATTGCCGATAGCAGCGACGATATTGTCGGGCCCGCCGGTGTGGTTCACCGCGTAGAAGACGTTATTGTCCGCGCCGAGGTTGATCAGGGACACGTCGGTGCCGTTGTTGAGATCGGTACCGATGACGCCACCGGGCACCGTGACATTGATGGCACCGGATGAGGGACCGGTTCCCGAATAGGCGGTCAGCGAGCTCGTGCCGCTCAGGGCCGTCGCATAGCTGTCGTTGATCAGGCCCAGGACCTGGTTGAAGACATAGCTATCTGCACTTGTGAACGGGATGGTTACAAAACTGCTCCCGCCGACAACCGTGGTACCCATGCCCGACCTGTCCTTTTCGCTGCAAGGCTTTACGTTAAGGCCCTGTTTAGAGCGGAGCCGAAAGGTCAAGCAAGGGTTAACGTGTGATGGTGTCGATCAAAAAGTAATTTACCAACGCCGCCCCTCTTCGCGCGACATCGGCTTTCTATCTGAAATCTCATGGTTTTTCACAACGCAGCACCAAAAAACATTCTTTCCAGGTTTCCTTCATGACCATTCGTGAAGCCTGTAATCTTTCTTAACATTCCACAGGATCGAAATAATTGCCTGCGATACAGGCACACGGATGCACAGCGCCTACCCGCGCCTTCCTCTCTGGAAAGCATTTGGAAACAATTCACCCGCCGCTCCCGAATCGGAACGGCGGGTGATTGATGAGAAAAGCAGCAAGGGATTTCGGAAATCCCGTCCCGGCGCAGACCCCGGGCGACACGGGATGGCGGCGACGCCGGATGCGGGCTACGCCTCGGCGGGCGCCTCCGCCAATCCGGCAAGCTCGCCCACCGAGATCGGCTTGAGCGGCGGCCGGACATGCATGTAGCCGACCTCCCCCGGGGCCACGCCGCGTGCCGCAGCAATGATCTGCGCCACCACCGGGCCGCACATCCGGCCCTGGCACGGCCCCATGCCGGAGCGAAGGAAGGCCTTGACCTGATTCGGCCCCAGGCAGCCCTGCGCCACCGCCGCACGCACCTCGCCCGCCGTGATGGATTCGCAACGACACACCACCACCTCGTCGGGCGGGGTCAGCGCCCAGGCAGGCGGCGGATACATGGCGTCCAGCATCGGGCGAATCGCCCTCTGCGCCGCCAGTCCCCGGCGGTCCGGCACGGCCAGGGCGTCCCGCGCCGCGGCATCGATTCGCCCCAGCCGGCACAGCGCCGCCGCGGCGGCGATACGTCCGGCATGGCCGGCGGCCAGCGCTCCGGCGATTCCCGCGCCGTCGCCCGCCACCAGGATGCCTTCGGCCGAACTGTTGCCCCAGCCGTCCACCACCGGGCGGAAGCAGGCCTGCACCGGGTCCCACGCATGCTCCAGCCCCAGCTCGCGGGTCAGCTGCTGGGCGGGGATGACCCCCTCGTGCAGCGCCACCACCCGGGCCGGCAGGCGCAGCCGGCGCCCATGGGTGGTGAAGGAAAGCGCCTCGACCTGCGCGGCGCCCTCGATCACGAGGTCCGTGCAGCCGTGGTACCAGGGCACGCCGGCGGCGCGGATGGCCGCCTGCATCATGATGCCCTTCCCCAGACTCGCCCGCCCCGGCCGGCTGGCCAGCGCGGCGCCGAGATGGCGCAGCCCCCGGCAGGCGGCGCCGCAACGGGTGGTATCGACCACCGCTGCCGGCCGCGCCCCGGCGGCGATCGCCTGGGCCGCGATGAGGTAAAGAAGCGGGCCGGAGCCGGCGAGTACCGCTCCCTCGGCCACCACGCCGCCGCTCTTGAGCAGAATCTGCAACGCTCCGCAGGTCATCACCCCCGGCAGGGTCCAGCCGGGCAGCGGCACCGGGCGTTCCTGCGCGCCGGTGGCCAGCACCAGCACCGGGGCCGAGACGGTATCGGTGTGCCCGCCACGGCTGACCCACACGTGCCGGTCCGGCGTGAGATGCCATGCCGCGGCCCCCGGCCAGTAGGTGGCCCCCGAGGCACGGAAGCGGCGCACCAGGGCCGCGCCGGCGGCGTAGTCGGGGCCGAGGGCGGCGAGCTGCCCCGGCGTGGCCCGCTCGATGCCGCGATAAATCTGCCCGCCCGGCGCCTCGTGCTCGTCGAGCAGCAGCGTGGCGGCGCCCCGGGCGGCGAGCAGGGCCGCGGCCGACAGTCCGGCCGGCCCCCCGCCGATCACCACCGCGTCGAACTGCGTCATCTCAGGCCCCTTCCCCACCCGTCACGTCGCGCGGACTCGTCACGCGGGAGACCACCATCCCCTCGGCGACCGGGGTCAGGCAGGCCTGGCGCGCGCCCACGCCGGCGATCTCCACCAGGCACTCGAAGCACACCCCCATCAGGCAATGCGGCGCACGGGCGCTGCCGTCCACCGGATTGGTGCGGAAATCCGTCACCCCGGCGGCCAGCAGGGCCGTGGCCAGGCTCTCGCCGCGCCGCGCCGCCACCGGCGCGCCCTCGAAGGTGAAATGCAGCGGCGGCGCGGAGGAATCCTCCGCCCGCTCAAGCCGCCGGAACACGAAATCGGTCTGCTGAGAATGCATGGAATGTCTCGGGAAGAGAGCCGGAAAGCAGGAGGGGAGCCAGCGCCAGCGCGTGCGCCGCCGCCAGGGTCACCCCGGAATGGCAGGTCACGGCAAAAGCCCCGGGGCAGACGCGGCTTTCGTCGTAGATGGGCAGGGAATCGGGCGAGAGCACGCGCAGGCCGCTCCAGGTGCGCACCACTGTGGCCTCGGCCAGGGCCGGGAAGATCGCCACCGCCCGCCGCGCGATGCCCCCCAGCACGGGGAGGGAAACGGAGGTGTCGAACCCCACGTTCTCGTGGCTGTCGCCGATCATCATCGTGCCCTCGGCGGTCTGGCGGAGGATGTCACCGGTATAATGGTAGAAGCGCCGCAGCCGCTCCGTGACCACGATCTCCCCGCGCTCCGGCGCCACCGGCATCGCCAGCCCCACCAGCGGGGCGAGGGCCCGCGCGCCGTGCCCGGCCGCGATCACCAGTCGCGCGCCGCGAAACGCCTCCGCCCCGGCATGCACGGTGAAGCCCCCATCCTGCGAACCGCCGGCATGCACGATGGCCTCCACCGTCCGTCCCGGCAGGTAGTCGCCGCCGAGCGCCTGCAACCCGGCCTGCAAGGCGCGCAGTGTATAGAGTGGGTTTACATGCCCGTCGCGACGGTTGAAGGAAGCGCCCACCACCCGGGGACCGATCTCCGGCACGCGCGCCCTGGTCTCCTCGCGCGAGAGGATCACCGTGTCCTCGTCGCCGCAGGTGGCGTGCATGTGCCGCGCACGGGCCGCCGCGGCCTCCAGCTCCGCCTCGGTGAGGCAGAAGCTCATCCCCCCCGGCTGCTCCAGGCAGCAATCCACCCCGGTGCACGCGCGCAGCTCGCGGGCCAGCTGCGGCCACAGCTCGGCAGAGCGGCGGGTCCAGGCGGCATAAGGGGGCAGCTTCGCGCCCTTGCCCTGCACCCAGACCAGCCCGAAATTGACGCGCGAGGAGCGGACCGCATCATCGCTCCCGTCGAGCACGGCCACGCGTGCCCCCTGCCGGGCGGCCCCGTAGGCAACCGCGCTGCCAACGATGCCCCCGCCGACGACAATCAGATCGTAAGGTCCCAACCCCGTCTCCCGCGGATCAGCTCCGGTCGTTCGTCACATCACCGGAGGCCATCAAATCACCCCCGGAAGGATCTGCAAACCCATCCTCCTCCCCGGCAGCCAGCAGGCGCAGGCTGGCATCGTCCCAGTCCAGCCCCACCGCCTCCCCCTCCGCCGGCACCGTCCGGCCGGTATTCTGCTGATAGACCAGCAA
>CALNAL010000256.1 GCA_937874445.1 uncultured Acetobacteraceae bacterium
GGGAAGCTGTGCCCCCTCGGCATGGCCCTGCCAAGCCCCCGCCCCCCGCAAGACCGTCACTCTTGTGACAATATTCCCACCATAATACATGCCGGCAGGCGAGGAAAAAGGCACGCAGCGCCCAAAATCCCGCCTTCTCCGAGGAGGCCCGTGCGCCCGTGGCAGCCGCGGACCCAAACGGACAAAAGTCCTTTTGCTTCTTTTTCTTCAGGAAAAGAAGACCTTGTCCTTCCCCTGATGCCTTGACCTTGCCCTTTCCCATCGGGCCCCGATCTGCTCTAGGGTTGCGGGATGGTGCCCGTCCGTCTCCTGCTCGCGCGGCTCGGCCGGGGTGCGCTCGACCTGCTGCTGCCGCCGCACTGTCTGACCTGCGACGCGCCGGTGACTGCGCCCGGACAGCTCTGTGCCGCCTGTTTCGAGCGGATCAGCTTCATCGTCGCGCCCTGCTGCGCGCGCTGTGGCCTGCCCTTCTCCGACTTCGGCGGGGACTCGGTGAACGGTCTCTGTCCGGCGTGTACCGCCGCCCCGCCGCCCTGGGAGCAGGCCTGCGCCGCCTTTCGCTACGACGATTACTCCCGCCGCCTGATATTGCCGCTGAAATATGCCGACCGCACCGACCTCGCGGATGCCCTCGCGCCGATGATGGCCCACGCCGGGGCTGCGCTGCTGGCCCGCGCCGACCTGCTGGTGCCGGTGCCGCTGCATCGCCGCCGCCTGCTGGCGAGACGCTACAACCAGGCGGTCCTGCTGGCCCGCGCCCTGGCCCGTCCCACCGGCCTTCCCCTGCTGTCCGACGCGCTGGTGCGCACCCGCGCCACCATGCCCCTGGCCTCCCTCGGAGCTTCGGCCCGCGCCGAGGCGCTGCGGGGCGCCTTTGCCGTGCGGCCCGGACGCGAGGCGGCCCTGGCCGGCCGGCGGGTGCTGCTGATCGACGACATCCTCACCTCCGGGGCCACCTGCGGGGCCTGCGCCGAGGCGCTGCGCGGGGCCGGAGCCACCGGGGTGGACGTGCTGGTGGCCGCCCGGGTGCCCGATCCGAGGTTGCACGGACGCCTCTCCGCCGCCACATAGCGCACCCGAAGGAGACCGAAACCGATGCCGAAGATCGAAATCTACACCCAGCCGGGTTGCCCCTACTGCCGCCGCGCCGTCGCGCTGCTGACCCGCAAGGGGGCCGTCTTCCAGGAGATCGACGCGCCGCACGGCACGCCCGAGCGCGAAGAGTCCATCCGCCGCTCCGGCCGCACCTCGGTGCCGCAGATCTTCATCGACGGGCGCGGCATCGGCGGCTGCGACGATCTCTACGCGCTGGAGGACATGGGCCGGCTCGACAAGCTGCTGGCCTGACCGCCGCCCCTGACCACTCTCCCCCGGGGCAAGCTATACCCTCCAGGACAAGCTATACCCTCCAGGACAAGCTATACTGGGCTTGCATCCGCCCCGGCGGATGTCCCAGACTTTCTCTTGCATGACGACCCACCAGGCAAGACCGTGAAGGCATGATCCACTACCAGTTGCATTGCGCCGCGGGGCACGACTTCGACGGCTGGTTCAAGGACATCGCCGCCTTCGACAAGCAGGCGAAGCGCGGCCTGCTGGAGTGTCCGGTCTGCGGCGGCACCAAGGTGGCCCGGGCCCTGATGGCGCCGGCGGTGCCGCGCAAGGCCCACGCCCTGCCCGCCGCCGTGCCGGCCCCCGCGCCCTTCCTGCACCCATCGGCCCCGGACGTCCCGATTTCGCCAGCATCGGTCCCGCAAGCATCGGCCTCGCAAGCTTCGGACGCCGCTGCGGGAACGGGGCCGGCCAGTCCGCCGGCGCTGACCGGGCACCTCCCCGACCACATGCGCGCCATGCTCCAGCGCCTGCGCGCCGAGGTGGAAAAGAACTGCGACTATGTCGGCGGGGAGTTCGCCGAGGAGGCCCGCCGGATGCAGCGCGGCGAGAGCAGCCATCGCGGCATCTACGGCGAGACCTCCCCCGACGAGGCCGAGGCGCTCTCCGAGGAGGGCATCGAGGTCTCGCGCATCCCCTGGCTGCCCAGAGCGGATAGCTGAGGGCGCCGACAGCTGAGAGCGCTGAGAGCTGAGGGCGCGGCTGGCTTGGGAACGGCTACGGCCGCTCCGCCGCCAGCAGGTAGTTGATCCCGAGGTCGTGGCTGATCCGCCAGCGCCCGCGCAGGGGGTCGAAGCTCATCCCCGCGGTATCGGTCACGCGCAATCCTGCCGCGCGCGCCAGGCGGGCCAGCTCGTCGGGGGGAAGAAACTTGTTCCAGTCGTGGGTGCCCACCGGCAGCAGGCGCAGCGCGTATTCCGCCCCGGCGATCGCCATCAGCCAGCTGCGCTTCGTGCGGTTGAGGGTGGAGAGGAACAGCCGCCCCCCCGGCTCCAGCAGCCCCGCCAGCTCGTCCACGAAGGCGGCCGGGTCGGGCACGTGCTCGATCACCTCCAGCGCGGTGATGGCGCGGAAATGCGCCCCCTCGGCCAGCAGCTCCCCGGTGGTGGCGGCCCGGTAGGACAGCGGGAATCCGCGCCCCTCGGCATGCTTGCGCGCCACCGCCAGGGCCTCCTCGGCCGCGTCGATGCCCAGCACCTCGTGCCCGCGCCGGGCCAGCTCCTCGGCCGCCAGCCCCGCGCCGCAGCCCACGTCGAGCACCCGCGTGCCCCGCTCCAGGCGCGAATCGATCCACCCGATGCGCACCGGGTTCATCCGGTGCAGCGGCCGCATCGGGCCGTTCGGGTCCCACCATTGCCCGGCCAGGGCATCGAACCGCGCGATTTCCTCGGGAGAGACCCCCGCCCGCGTTGCAGCTTCCATGTTGCTCGCTCCTCGCTCGCCCTTTATGTGTCGCGCTCCCGGCCGTCGTGCAACAGGGCCGGTCCCCCAGACCAGTCTAGGGTCAGTCAGTCAGGCGCGGGAACATGGCTCGTATCGTGATGAAGTTCGGCGGCACCTCCGTCGCCGATCTCGACCGCATCCGCAACGTCGCAGCGCGGATCAAGCGCGAGGTGGAAGCCGGCAACGAGGTCGCCGTGGTGGTTTCCGCCATGGCGGGCGCGACCAACCAGCTCGTCGCCTGGTGCGCCCAGCTCTCGACCCTGCACGACGCGCGGGAGTACGATTCGGTGGTCTCCACCGGCGAGCAGGTCACTTCCGGGCTGATGGCGATCGCCCTGCAGACCCTGGGCGTGAAGGCCCGCTCCTGGCAGGGCTGGCAGATCCCGCTGGAAACCGACCTGGCCCACGGCAAGGCCCGCATCGAGCACATCGCCGGCGAGAGGCTCCTCGCCTCGATGCGGTCGGGCGAGGTGAGCGTGGTGGCGGGCTTCCAGGGTATCGGCCCCGACGGGCGCATCACCACCCTCGGACGGGGCGGCTCGGATACCTCCGCGGTGGCGCTGGCGGCGGCCCTGAAGGCCGATCGCTGCGACATCTACACCGACGTGGACGGCGTCTACACCACCGACCCGCGCATCGTGCCCCGCGCCCGCAAGCTGCCGCGCATCGCCTACGAGGAAATGTTGGAACTGGCCTCGGTCGGTGCGAAAGTGCTGCAGACCCGCAGCGTGGAACTCGCCATGAAGCAGCGGGTCCGCGTGCAGGTGCTCTCGAGTTTCGACGACGGGACATCGCTGGGAGGCGATCTGCCCGGAACCCTGGTCGTGGACGAGGACGAGATCGTGGAAAAAGAAATTGTTTCCGGCATCGCCTATTCGCGCGACGAGGCCAAGCTGACGGTGCGCGGCGTGCCCGACCAGCCGGGCATCGCGGCGGCCATCTTCGGCCCCCTCTCGGCGGCCTCCATCAACGTGGACATGATCGTCCAGGACGTCTCCGCCGACGGCACCACCGACCTCACCTTCACGCTGAGCCGCTCCGACCTGCCGCGCGCCATGAAGGTGCTGGAGGAGAACAAGGCCAAGGTCGGCTTTGCCACCCTCGCCGCCGACAAGGCCGTGGCCAAGATCAGCGTGGTC
Organism: uncultured Acetobacteraceae bacterium; assembly: GCA_937874445.1. Taxonomy (GTDB): domain Bacteria; phylum Pseudomonadota; class Alphaproteobacteria; order Acetobacterales; family Acetobacteraceae; genus Rhodovastum. The sequence continues at coordinate 3,975 of CALNAL010000256.1, forward strand.
GGCGTGGGCATGCGCTCGCATGCCGGCGTCGCCAGCACGATGTTCCAGACGCTCGCCACCAAGGGCATCAACGTGCAGGTGATCTCCACCTCCGAGATCAAGGTCTCCGTGCTGATCGCCGAGGAATACACCGAGCTTGCCGTGCGGGCCCTGCACACGGCGTACGGTCTGGATGCCTGACGTGATGGCGCCGCGCGCCGCGCTGGATGGCCTGTGGGCGCGCGGACGCGCGTTCCTGGGCACCGATGTCGCCCTGATCTCGGGGGCGATGTCCTGGGTCAGCGAGCACACCCTGACCGCGGCGATCTCCAACGCCGGCGGGTTCGGCGTGCTCGCCTGCGGCTCGATGGAGCCCGACATGCTGGCGCGCGAGATCGCCGCCACCCAGGCCCTGACCTCCCGGCCTTTCGGCGTCAACCTCATCACCATGCACCCCCGGCTCGATGCGCTGATCCGCGTCTGCCTGGAGGCCAAGGTGGGGCATGTCGTGCTGGCCGGGGGCATCCCCTCCAGCGGCGCGGTGCGCGCGGTGAAGGACGGCGGGGCGAAACTCGTCTGCTTCGCCCCCGCGCTGGTGCTGGCCAAGCGGCTGGTGCGCCTGGGCACCGACGCGCTGGTGATCGAGGGCAGCGAGGCGGGCGGGCACATCGGCCCGGTCTCGCTGACCGTGCTGGCCCAGGAGATCCTGCCCAACATTCGCGAGGTGCCGGTGTTCGTGGCCGGCGGACTCGGACGCGGCGAGGCGATCCTGGCCTATCTCGAAATGGGCGCGGCCGGGGCCCAGCTCGGCACCCGCTTCGCCGCGGCCAGCGAGAGCATCGCCCATCCCAATTTCAAGCACGCCTTCCTGCGCGCCGCCGCCCGCGACGCCCTGCCCTCGGTGCAGGTCGATCCGCGCTTCCCGGTCATCCCGGTGCGCAGCCTGAGCAACGCCGGCACGAAGCACTTCCAGGAATTCCAGGTCGAGACCATCCGCCGCTTCAACTCCGGGGTCGTCTCGCGCGAGGAGGCCCAGCTCGAGATCGAGCACTTCTGGGCCGGTGCGCTGCGCCGCGCGGTGATCGATGGCGATGTGGAAAACGGCTCGGTGATGGCCGGGCAGTCGGTGGGCATGGTGACGAAGGAACAGCCGGTCGCCGAGATCATCGCCGAGCTGGTCGCGCAGGCGGTGGCAGCGCTGGCGGCCCGCCAGGCGGCCTGACC
>CALNAL010000257.1 GCA_937874445.1 uncultured Acetobacteraceae bacterium
GGGAATGTGGACGAGGGTTCGGCCCCCGCCCCGCCCCCTGCGCACAGTTCGGTGCGACCAGGTGTGGACTACCGGCACAACAAGCCGATCTCGCCCCCCCCAGGGTTCGCTTCCAGGGGAGAGCCGGGCGGCGCCGACAAGAAAGGGCAACGCGCATGACCAAGCGCGTCGAAAGCAAGTACAAGATCAATCGCCGTCTGGGCGTGAACCTGTGGGGCCGTCCGAAGTCCCCGCTCGCCAAGCACGAGTACGGCCCCGGCCAGCACGGCCAGCGCCGCAAGGGCAAGCCCACCGACTACGGCGTGCAGCTGATGGCCAAGCAGAAGCTCAAGGGCTACTACGGCAACATCGGCGAGAAGCAGTTCCGCAAGTACTATTTCGAGGCCGTCCGCCGCAAGGGCAACACCGACGACAACCTCATCGAGCTGCTGGAGCGCCGGCTGGACGCGGTGGTCTACCGCATGAAGTTCGCCATGACCCCCTTCGCCTCGCGCCAGTTCATCAACCACGGACACATCCTGGTCAACGGACACCGCGTCAACATCGCCAGCTACTCGGTGAAGGACAACGATGTCGTCGAGGTGCGCGAGAAGTCCAAGCAGCTCGCCATGGTGCTCGACGCCGCCCAGAGCAGCGAGCGCGACGTGCCCGAGTATCTCGAGGCCGACCATCGCGCCATGAAGGGCCGCTTCCTGCGCGCCCCGAAGTTCTCCGACGTGCCCTATCCCGTGCAGATGGAGCCGAACCTCGTCGTCGAATTCTACTCGCGGTAATTCGGCTTTTTCCCGCAACGGCCCGCCCGAGCTTTCGCTCCGGCGGGCCGTTTTGTTTTCCGCCCCTCCGCCGACGCGTTTTATTTCAAATACACATTATTCCGCGGCATGGCGCGCCTTGAAGACCATGTACAGCGAGGCCAGGATGGAAACCCCGCTGAAAATCATCGCGAGGAACCATATTCCGCGGAATTCGGAGCTGTACCCGGCGCCAGCCACCGCGAATCTGACGGCCATGAAGCCGCTGAAGGTCAGCGCCGTCGCCCCGATGAACTGGCCGACTGTGTTGATGAGCCCCATGAGCAGGCCGCCGGTCTTGATGGACCAGATCTCCGCGGCCGCCGCGTTCACCAGGGGGAACATGTTGATGAACACCCCGGTGAAGAAACACAGGATGCCGATGACGAAGGGGTTGGGCAGGGAACGCGTGAAGCAGAAGAGGCAAAGAAGGATGAGGCAGTGGATGCCCAGCAGGATCACGGTGCGGGGCACCCGGTAGCGGGAGAGCAGGTAATCGGAGAACTTGCCGACCAGGGGCGTTCCGATGATGCGACCCGCGACATACATGGTCGCCATCGCACCGCCCGCCACCATGGCCTGTTCCTTGGTCATGCCGCCCTGCCGGTAGTAGGCGGCCGCATAAATCGGCAGCCACCCCGGGATGAGGCGGAGGGAAACGGTGAATCCCTGCCACACCAGGGTGATGACCCAAAAACTCGGGTCCTTCAGGGCCGCGATGGCGGCATCCTTGTAGGAAACGCTCTGTACGTTCTTCGAATCCTCGGCCTTCTGGATGGATTCAAGACCGATATCCACCGGGTCGGAGCGGAGCAGCAGGTAACCGAGACCGGCGATGACCAGCACCACGCCCGCCATCAGCAGCGTCGAGGCGCGCCAGGTCTGCAGGCCGAAGATTTTGCCGCCGCCCGTCATGAACAGCGCGACGACGGGCATCAGCAGGAAGGACCACGCCTCGCCCGAGCCGCCACCGACACCGGAAAAGAGGTTCAGGGCCATCCCCCTGCCCTTCTTTCCGAACCACTTGGACAGAAGAGCCATGCACGGGACAAACGAGGCCGCGCCGACGAACCCGAGGCAGGCGCGGATGACCAACGCCTGGTTGAAACCGTCCGCTGCCGCGAACCAGGCGAGGAGGCCCGCCGTGATCAGCACCCCAAAGGGAATGACCTTGCGTCCGCCGAAGACGTCCGTGGCGCCGCCCCAGATGCTCTGCCCGGCCGCGTAGGCATAGAAGAACGCCGCGCCGAGGATGCCGAGTTCGGGTTTGCCGATGCCCCACTCGGAGATCAGATAGCTGGAAATTCCCGTGTAGTTCCACCGCACGAGGTTCCCGCTGGAATACACGACGATACATGCGAACAAAACAATCCACTTGTATTGTTTCTTCACGCATCGTGACATTTTTACACACCTCCCTTCACGATATTACTTATTTATTGTTTTGGCATGCCATGAGGCGGCGAGGAGCATCTTCCAGTATGGCTTCCCGTACCTTCCGTTGCGGAACGTAGCTCTTGAAGGCAGCGCAGACGGCGGGGTAGTCCACCACGTCCTCGAAACGCGTATGGGGCCAGTCGCTTCCCCACAGAATGTTTCCCGGCCCAAAACTTTCGATGAGCCGGGGGGCCGCTTCCCTGGCGAAGTCGAGGCCCATGTTTGCCTTTCTGGTCCGGTAGGGGGCCGAGATCTTCACCCAGATCCGCCCGTTGCCTCCCAGGCCCAGAAGATATTCGAAGCCGGGGTCCGCAAACGGCGCCCGCGGATCAGGCAGGCCGAAATGGTCGATGACGACGCGCACGCCGGCATCCATCAGAACCGGCAGGAACGCCGGAAAATCCTTGGCGTTGCGGTGAATTTCCACGTGCCAACCGAGTTCGCGGACACGGGAGAAAAGCGTCTGGTAGACGGGGGCGGAAAAATCGGGGATCGCCTTGCCGATCAGGTTGAACCTGATGCCGACGATGCCTCCGGCCTTGAGGGCCGCAAGCTCTTCAGGGGATGCGGTGGGGGCCACCACGGCAACGCCGCACAGGGCCTGCGGGCGGGCCTTGATCGCCGTCAGCATGTAGCTGTTGTCCGTCCCCAGGAAGCTCGGCTGGATCAGGATGCCCGAGGTCAGGCCGGCGGCCTGCGAGAGCTTCTGGTGCATGTCCGGCGTCGCCTCGTAGGCCGGCGCGTATCGCCGGTCCGCGACCATGGGCAAGGTGTTGGTAAAAACGTGAAAATGGGTATCGTAGAAAGGCATGTGACCCTACCTTGCGCCCCTTCGAACGGGGGCGTTTTTGCTTCTTGGACGAGGTGCGGAATGATTCCACGAGAGGCCTTTCCCCGCAGAAACCACGCTGCATCGGCCCGAGGACAAGTTGACCATACAACAGGTTGTATAGTCAACTTGGATTCCGCAAGGCCCCGCCCCAATGGGAAGCGCGGTGGTATTTTTCTCGGCGGCGGAGAGAGACAAGGAATGGGGAAATAAAAATGGGGATCGGCCCCTCAGAAAATTCCAGGATCCCTGTATATCTGCGGATACAGAGTGCCATACGGGAAGCAATCGAAAACGGCTCCTACAAGCCCGGCAGCAAGCTGCCCTCGGAACCCGATCTTTCCCGGCATTTCTCCACGACACGCGCGACCGTGACCCATGCCCTCCAGGCACTCGTCTTCGAGGGCCTCATCGAGCGGCGCCAGGGAATAGGCACGTTCGTCGTGCCCTCCTCCGTATGCACCGATGTCGATACCAACATGCTGGGATACTTCGAGCGCGACATGCAGCGCCGCGGCCAGGTGATCACCTACGACGTGCTGCAGTTTCAGCAGGCGCCCAAAACGCCCGTGGCTGCCCGCAAGCTCAGATTGTCGGACGACGACCCTTTATACTACATCGTGAGGCTGCGCCGCCTGCAGGGGAAACCCCTTGCCGTGGAAGAGCGGTATGTCTCCTCCCTCACGGCCGCCTGTCTGACGAAGGAGATGCTCACGACATCGCCCGTCCAGCCCCTGCTGGAGCGCGTGCTCGGCAAGCCTCTCAGCCATATCGCCAACGTCGTCCGGGCCGCGCTGCCGACGCCCGCAATAGCCGCGATCCTCGATATCCCCGAGGAGGAGCCCGTCCTGCTCCGGGAACACACCATTTTCAACGACAAACGAAACCCCGTCCTGTGGGGCAAAACGTATTACCGGAAAGAGTATCAGATAGAATATTCGACCGGGGATTCTATCGTTCAGACCTTTCTGCATAAATAAACCGGCCAGCCGGTCCCGGCATCCGCTGGAGCGAGAACCGACGCGAACGCCTCCCGCTCCAGCCGGCACGCCCTCAGCGCAACGGGAAGCCCAGGGTCTGCAGGATCTCCCGCAGCCGGTGGCGCCCGTGCATCCCGGCCACGCTGCCGAGACGTTCCTTGACCGCCTGGGTCCAGCCCGTTGCCGGACGGCCCTGCCCCTCCCAGAAGGCCGCGAGCGTGCGGTCGTAGTCGGCGCGCAGTTTCGCCTCGTCGGGCACCTGGTAGGTCTCGCGGTGCAGCACCGCCGCCTGCGCCAGGCGCGGCTTGACCGTGCCGGGCTGGGCGATGTGCCCCACCACCAGCCCGACCACCGCCATCGCCCCGGCCGGCAGCTTCAGCGCCGCGGCGACCTGCGCGGGGTCATTGCGAATGGCGCCGAGATAGACCGTGCCCAGACCCAGCGATTCGGCCGCCACCACCGCGTTCTGGGCGGCGATCGCGGCGTCCATCGCCGCCACCACGAAGCTCTCCAGATAGTCGAGCCCCTCGAGCCGCATGCTCTCGGCCGCGCCCAGACGGGCGGCGCGCGAGAGATCGGCCAGGAACACCAGCACCAGCGGCGCCTGCGGCACGTGCTTCTGGTGGTGCGCCACCTCGCCGAGCAGCGCCTTGGTGGCCGGGTTGGTCACCGCGATCACCGACCACAACTGCATGTTCGAGCTGGTGGCCGCCGATTGCGCCGCCGCCACCAGGGTCTCCACCGTGCCCGCGGCAAGCGGTTCGTCGGTGAAGGCACGCACGGAGCGATGCGCCGCCAGCAGATCCAGCGTGGCGTTCCAGGGGCCGGCGGGCGGCACCGCGTCCGCGCCATAGCGGGCCGCCAGGGCGGCACGCCGGCCGTCCGAGGTATTCGTCGCATCCATTCGATAGGATCCCGTTGCTGTCCGGGGGACAGCATGGAACCGCCTCCGCCCCGGCCGCAAGGTCCCCCACGGAGCGCCTGGGATAAGGAAGGACTTCTTTTTCCTGGAGGAAAAAGAAGCAAAAAGGACTTTTGTCCCTTAAGCTCCGCGGCTGACCCACGCGCGGAGCTTGAGGTACAAAGCTTTCCTGGTTCTCCTTTCCCGAAAGGAGAACACCTTCCTTGCTTGCCTTG
>CALNAL010000258.1 GCA_937874445.1 uncultured Acetobacteraceae bacterium
CCTTCACGCCCGCGTTCCTGACCAGCCAGTCGATGTCGGCGGTGCCGCGGTAGTCCTCCAGATGGTCGTGCAGGAGGCAGCACTCCGCGGCGGTGCGCGCCAGGACGGCCTGCTGGTCGGGGGAGAGGCGCTGCCAGAAAGCCTCGCCCACCAGCCAGCCGGCCAGCGAGTAGATGTGGCCGAGTTCGGCGAAATACGGGGCCACCTCGTAGAAGCGCAGCTGGCGGTAGCCGGTCTCGGACATGTCCATGAAGTCCACCACCCCGGTCTCCAGGGCGTTGTAGGCCTCGGTGACGGGCAGCGGCGTGGGGATGGCGCCCAGCTCGCGCCACAGCGCGATGTGCAGCGGGCTCTGGATGACGCGGATGCGCTTGCCCTTCACGTCGGCGGGCGTGTTGATGGCGAACTTGCCCAGCGGATGGCGGATGCCGAAGTCGAGATAGCCGAGCACCTCGAAACCGGCGGCGCGGAACTTCGTCTTCAGCCCCTCGGCGACCGCCCCGTGCATGACGGCATGGGCATGGTCGAGGTCGCGGAAGAGGAAGGGCAGCTCGAAGATCTGCCCCTGAGGCACCCAGGCGCTGAGCACCGCGAGCGAGACCGCCGCCGCCTGCACCGAGCCGAGGCGGATGCCGTCGGCCACGTCCTTCTCGCCGCCGAGCTGGGCGTGGGGGAACACCTGGACCGCGATCGCCCCCCCGGTGCGCCGGCGCACCAGCTGGCCGAAGCGCGACCAGGCGATGAACATCGGGCTCTGCTCGTCGTTGAGAATGCCCACCCGCATCGGGATCGGCGCGGCGGCGCGGGCGATTGCGGGCATCGCGAGCGGCGCGATCGGCGCGGTGGCGGCGGCGAGCAGCAGGGAACGGCGGGAGAGCGGCATCGGTTGGAGCCTCATACGAGAGCGAGGGAAAACCAGGGCACGAAGGTTACGACCAGCAGGGTTCCCACCAGCACGAGGATGAAGGGAAGCAGGGCCGCGAACACCTCATGGACCGGCGTGCCCGAGATCTGCGCGGTGATGCAGGCGAGATAGCCGTGCGGGGGCAGCAGGGCGCCGAACATCATGTTGACCAGGATGACCATGCCGAAATGCACCGGGTCCATCCCCAGCCGCGCCAGCAGCGGCAGGAACATCGGCACCAGGATCAGCATTGCCGCGATCAGCTCGGTGAGCGCCCCGCCCACCAGCATCGCGAGGTTGACGATCAGCAGCAGCAGCATCCGGCTGTCGGTCAGCCCCAGCAGCAGCTCCAGCAGCCGCTGCGGCACCCGCTCGGTGACGAGCACCCACGAGAAGGGGGCGGCGGCGCCGATCAGCAGGCTGATCATCGCCGCTTCCACCGCCGTTTCCTGGAACTCGCGCACCAGCATCCGCCAGGAATAGGCGCGGTAGCAGCCGATGCCGAGCAGCAGCGCCCAGGCGATGCCCACCACCCCCGCCTCGGTGGGGGTGAACAGCCCGCTGCGCACACCGCCGATGATGAGCACCGCCACGCACAGCGGCGGGGCGGCGGCCAGGGCGCGGGTGCGGATTTCGGCCAGGTCGGCGCGCCCGCGGGCGGCGCCGTAGCCGCGCCGGCGCGAGACCACCCAGACGGTGGCCATCAACGCGGCGGTGATGAGCAACCCCGGCAGGGTGCCGGCGACGAAGAGCTTGCCCACCGAGACATTGGCGATGCCGGCGTAGATCAGCTTGGAGATGGAGGGGGCGAGAATGGTGGGCAGCACCGCCGCCGCCGCGGTGATGGCGCAGGAGAAGGCGGGCGCGTAGCCGGCGCGCACCATCTGGGGCACCATCACCTTGGTATCGAGCGCCGCGTCGGCTGCCGAGGAGCCGGAGATGCCGCCGTAGAGCAGCGAGGAGACCACGTTGATCTGCGCGAATCCCCCGCGCACGTGGCCGATCAGGGCGCCGGCGAGGTCGAGGATGCGGGTGGTCAGCCCGCCGGCGTTCATCAGGTTGGCGGTGGCGAGAAAGAAGGGGATGGCCAGCAGCAGGTACTGATCGGACCCCTTCACCAGGTTCTGGATCACCGCCGGGCCGGGCAGCAGCGCGTCGCCGAGATGGGCGGCGAAGGCGGCGAACAGCATGGCGAAGGCGATCGGCACGGCGAGGAAGAAGGCGGCGAAGAAGGCCACCATCAGCACCAGCGAGGGGCTGGTGCCGGCCCCCCAGGGCGCGCCCGCCGTGGCCAGCCAGAGCTGCGCCGCCCCGGCCAGCGCGAAGGCGGCGAGCGTGGCCCGGCCCTCGCCGCGCGCCAGCCCCCGCAGCGCCAGCACGGCCAAGCTCAGCGCCCCCGAGAGCGGCACCAGACCGTAGAGCAGCGCGTAGGGCAGTTGCAGCGAGGGGCTCACCCCGCCGAGCAGCATCGCCAGGCGCGTGCCGTGGAGGAGCATCTGCAGCGTGGTCCACAGCGTCACGGCGCGGGCCAGCGCGGTGGCGGCGGCGCCGGCCGGGCCGCGCAGAGGAGCGGTGAGCGCGGTGAAGGCCACGTAGCGGTCGCGCCCGTGCGCCACCGGCACCGCGAGGAAGATGATCGCGAGGTAGAGCCACTCCGCGCCCTCCTCGGCGAAGGTCAGCGCGCTGGCGGCGAGGAGGCGCACCGCGATGGCGGTGCCGATCAGCCCGACCAGCCCGGCCAGCAGCAGCGCGAGCAGCGCCGAGAGTCCGTCCTCCAGGGCGCGTTCGAGCAGCGCCGCGCGGGAACGCAGAAAGGGGCGGGATGAAGGGCCGGACAGGGCAACGGGCGGCGGCGAGGCGGGCGGATGCGTCACGCCGCATGTGTGACAACCGCGATGGAGGGAAGTCAAACCCCAATTCGCGGCCCGGATTCGCATCCGTTCCCGCGCCGGGCGGTCGATTGGGCTTGGCTGGCGCGGGGGCCTCCTGTAGCACCTGCCGCATGCCCGTGATGTCCTTCCCCGAACTGCCGTGAGCGCCCTTCCTCCGCCGGGGTTGGCATGGGGCCTGCCCTTCGCCGGGATGCTGCTCAGCATCGCCCTGGTGCCGATGCTGGCGCCGCGCTTCTGGCACCGGCGCATGGGCGGGATTGCCGCGGCCTGGACCCTGGCGGTGCTGCTGCCGCTGCTGGCGCTGGACGGCCCGGGGGCAGCCTGGCACCTGTTCTGGCATGCCGTCCTCGCCGAGTACCTGCCCTTCGTGGCGCTGCTGGCCGCGCTCTACGCGGCGGGCGGGGGCATCGTGGTCAAGGGCGGTCCGTGGGGCACGCCGGCGGGCAACACCGCGCTGCTCGCGCTCGGCCTCCTGCTCGCCGGGGAGATGGGCACGACCGGCGCCGCCCTGGTGCTGATCCATCCGCTGCTGCGCGCCAACGCGGCGCGGCGGCACAAGACCCATCTGGTGGTGTTCTTCATCGTCCTGGTGGCCAACGCGGGGGGCATCACCTCGCCGCTCGGCGATCCGCCGCTCTACGTGGGCTTCCTGCACGGGGTGCCGTTCTTCTGGCCGCTGCGCCATCTCGTGGTGCCGCTGCTGGTGCTGGCCGTCCCGCTGCTGGCCGCCTTCTGGCTGCTCGACCGGTGGCTGATGCGCGGGGAGGCGCCGGCCCGCCGTTCGCGGCTGCGGCTGCGCGGCCGACGCAACGTGGCGCTGGTGGCGGCGGTGGCGGCGATCGTGCTGGGGCAGGCGGCGGCGCCGGCGTGGCCGGTGACGCTGCTCGGGGAGACCATCGAGGCGGGGCGCCTGGCCGGCCTGTGCGGGCTGGTGGCGATCGTGGCGCTGTCGCAGGCGATCACGCCGCGGGGGCTGCGCCGGGCCAACATGTTCTCCTGGGAGCCGATGCGCGAGGTCGCCATCGTGTTCGCGGCGATCTTCGTCACCGCCGGGCCGGTGCTGGCGATGCTGGCCGCGGGGCCGACGGGGCCGCTGGCGCCGCTGCTGGCGCTGGCCTCCGATGCAACGGGCGCGCCGGTGCCGGTGGCCTATTTCTGGCTCGCCGGCCTGCTTTCCGCCTTCCTCGACAACGCCCCGACCTACCTGGTGTTCTTCGGCATGGCCGGGGGCGACGCGTCGCTGCTGGCCGGTGGCGGGAGCCGGGTGCTCGAGGCGATCGCCGCCGGCACGGTGTTCTTCGGAGCGCTGACCTACATCGGCAACGCCCCCAACATGATGGTGCGCGCCGTCGCCGCCCGGCGCGGGGTGCGCATGCCGGGGTTCTTCGCCTACCTCGCCCTGGCCGCGGCCCTGCTGATCCTGCCTTTCGGGGCCCTGACCCTGTGGCTCGCACGCTAGCCGGGCGGGAGAGCAAGGCAAGCACAAGACAAGGTGTTCTCCTTTCGGGAAAGGAGAACCAGGAAAGCTTTGTTCCTTAAGCTCCGCGGCTGGATCACGCGCGGAGTCCAACGAACGAAAGTCCTTCCCTTTCCTTCGCGTCTACCCGCTGCCCGGCGGGGCTGGAGCGGGCGGCGCTTCGGGCCTATGCAGGGGGCAACGCTTTTCGCAGCCGAGAGCCAGCCATGAACCGACGCAACCTGCTTGCCGCTTCCGCCACCCTCCTGCTGGCCCGGGCCCTCCCCGGGCGTGCCGCGGAGCCCACCGGGCCGCAGCCGGAGCTGCCGCGCGAGAAGCTGGTCATCGTCACCCATGACGGGCGGCGGCTGGAGTTCTCGGTGGAGATGGCCCTCACGCCGGAACAGCAGACCATCGGGCTGATGAACCGCCCCGTGGTGCCGGAGGGGACGGGGATGCTGTTCGACTGGGGCAGCCCGCGCGAGAGCCAGATGTGGATGCGCAACACCCTCGTCAGCCTGGACATGGTCTTCATCGCCGCCGGTGGGCGCATCGAGACCATTGCCGAGCACACCGTGCCGCGCAGCCTGGCGGTGATCGCCTCGCAGGGCCCGGTGCGGGCCACGCTGGAGCTGGCCGCCGGTACCACCGAGCGACTGGACATCCGCGTGGGCGACCGGGTGGAGCAGCGCATCTTCGCGAGCGCCTCCTGAGGGAGGGGCGTCATACGGCGGCTTGCGTAAATCCGGCCGGCCCCGTAGCTTGCGCCGCGGTCGCGGGGCGTAGCTCAGTCTGGTAGAGCACAGCGTTTGGGACGCTGGGGCCGGAGGTTCAAATCCTCTCGCCCCGACCAAAGTTCCCATTGAAAATCAAATCATTAGATACTCTACTTGTGCCGCCGTAAACAGTTCCCCGAACGCGCACTCGTACAAAACGTTCCATTTGTTCTTTTGGCATTCGCGAACGGGGCGCCCCTCCCCGTTACCACCTGCGTCACGCCGCCGGAGCGGGGCGTGGCGCGTTGACCGGTTGGCTTCGGCGCCATAAAGTTAGCGTTACCCAAGCCGTTGAAGCGGCCTGGTGCAGGCAACAAACGAGGAATCGTCCATCATGGCCAACAAGTTGAAGGAACTGTGGGCATCCGGGGGATGCGCCGTGAATGCCTGGATTTCCATGCCCAGTGCCTTCTCGGCGGAGGTGATGGCCAGTTGCGGTTTCGATTCCGCGACCGTCGATCTCCAGCACGGCGTGCAGGACTATCTTTCGATGGTGGCCTGCTTCCAGGCCATGGCCGCCCATCCGGTCACGCCGCTGGTGCGGGTGCCGTGGCGCGAGGCGGGCATCGTCGGCAAGGTGCTCGACGCCGGGGCGATGGGGCTGATCTGCCCGATGGTCAATTCCCGCGCCGAGGCGGAGGAGCTGGTGCGCTTCGCCAAATATCCGCCGATGGGCACCCGTTCCAACGGGCCGATCCGCGCGGCGATGTACCACGGCGGCCCCGCCTACCAGAAGAGCGCCAACGAGGAGACCCTGCTGCTGCCGATGATCGAGACCCGCGAGGCCGTCGAGCATCTCGACGAGATCCTCTCGGTGCCCGGCCTCGCCGGCTGCTACATCGGCCCCTCGGACCTTGCCTTCTCCTACGGCAAGACGCCGCGCTTCGACCACGAGGAGACGTTCTTCTTCGATATCTACGCCAAGATCATCGCCACCTGCCGCAAGTACGGGCTCTATGCCGGCATCCATTGCGGCTCCGGCGCCTATGCGCACCGGGCCTTCGAGATGGGCTTCCGTCTCGCCACCACCAACAACGACGTCAACCTGATGGCCCAGGCCGCCCGTGCCGCCGTCAAGGACGCCCGCGGCAGCTGAGCGGCGCCCCCGCGCGCCGGACCGGATGACCGCACGAAAAACCGCCCGGGGGGATCTCCCTCCGGGCGGTTTTCTGTCAGGCACGCGGGGAGGAGGTCAGGCGGCGTTCTTCGTCCCGGCGTGTTCGACCACGCGGGCGGCCAGGCGGGCACGGGTGGCCACCGGCACCTGGCGTGCCGACTGGGCCCGCGGCAGCGCCATTTCGGCCGCCGGGGCAGACGCGGGCCGGCTGGCGCGGTTGTCGAAGGGCATTTCCGCGGTGACGTCGAGGAAGCTTTCCGCCGGGGCGCCCTCGGCCAGCAGCAGCTCGTGGCTGTCCAGCTCGACATGGTAGTAGGCGAAGGTTTCCGGCATGGCCGTCTCGCGGGTGATGGTGCGCCCGTTCACCAGGGCCCCGGCCTGCGCGAGGATGCCGTCGACCAGCAGCGCGTGGGCGGGGGAGACCAGCAGGTCGCGGCTCGGCACGTTCTCGTCGAGCGCGCCGGCGGCGATGCGGACGGGGAAGCTGCGGACCGGCTCGGCGAAGCGGGAGGCGACGGTCTGCACGCCGATCCAGCGCACCGGCTTGGCCTCGCCCGCGACGGTCAGCACCAGATCGCCCGCCTTCAGCGCCTCGACGGCTGCCTCGCCGCCCGGGGTGGCGAGGCGCGTGCCGGCCAGGAAGCAGAATTCCGCGCTGGTCTTGCTGTCGTAGGCGGCGACCCCGGTGGCGCCGCTGCCGGTGAGGCTGGCGCTGCCCGTGCCGTAGGTCGTGCCGCCGGTGGTGTAGCTGAAGGTCTTGCTGGAGTAGCCGACATCGGCGAACTCGAAGCCCCCGCCGGTGCTGGTGAAGACGACCTTGTCGTATCCGCCGGAGATGTTGAAGGCGGCGTAGTAGCTGCCATCGAAGGTCGCGGTCGTGCCGCTGATCGAGCGGCCGATGATGTCGGAGGCCGAGCAGGTAGAGACCGCCTTGCCGCCCTGGTAGAACGTGATCGTGTTGCCGCTGTTCATCGACCCCCAGAGGAAGCCGAAATAGGTCTCGGTCTGATTGAACGAGAAGGTGACGGTGCTGTAGCTGCCGTTGCCGGTGGCCGAGAAATAGTCGTTGGTGATGCCGCCGCTGCCGCCGGTGCTGCCTCCCGGCGCCCAGCCGCCGCCCGAGCCCTGATAGACGCCCGCGTTCCTGAAGGTGACCGTGCCGCCATCCGTCCCGCCCGCTCCGCCGCTCGCATCGGGGCCGAAATGCACCGGGCTGGAGGTCACCAGGCCGTTCGACCTCTGCCCGGCCTCGCTGATGAGGATGATCTGGGAGATGTCGGGACTGGTCGCGATGGTTGAAGAGCTGCCGAGATTGGTATCGTCGATGATGGCGAAGGGCTTGAGCGTGGGGGCGGTGGCCATGGGGCGTGCTCCTGTCTGAAGAGACGGGGCTTCCCGAGGGAAGGAAACCACCGTAGATGCGGAACCGTTTGTAAACGAGCCGTATAGAAATCGGAAGATGTGCGAAATATCAAAAATTTCTGAACGATTATGATATAAAATAAGACAAAGCTCAGAAAACGAGACAAAGCGGGCGCCGCGCCGATCTGCCGGTTGCCGTTTGCGGCCGTTGGCGGCAATATCGGTACCGATCGGGCCGCGCCGGACGTGCGCGTCCGCCAGTCCGAGTCCCTATCGTCGAGGAATTCCTGCATGCGCTCCCTGCTGAACCGGATCAGGCAGGCGCCCGGATGGCGCTTTTCGCCGCTGGCGCTGCTGGGGCTGATCGTCGTGGTGGCCGGGGTGAGCCTGGCCGGCGGCATCGGCTTCTGGGCGACGGTGGAGCACACCAGCGAGCTGGAATTCTGCGTCTCGTGCCATTCGATGCAGATTCCCTACAAGGAATACCAGGCCTCGGTGCATGCCTCGAACGCGAGCGGCGTGCGGGCGGTGTGCGCGGATTGCCACGTGCCGCGGGCGGTGCTGCCCAAGCTGTGGGCGAAGATGCTGGCGGTCAACGACGTGATCGGCGAGATCCGCGGCACCATCGACACGCCGGAGAAATACGAGGCGAAGCGGCTGGAACTGGCCAAGGTCGTCTGGGCGCGCATGGAGGCCACCGATTCGCGCGAGTGCCGCTCCTGCCACGTCCAGTCGGCGATGGACATCCACAAGCAGACCAAGCCCGGCGTCGAGCAGATGCAGGCGGGCCTGGACAAGGGGCAGACCTGCATCGACTGCCACAAGGGCATCGCCCACCACCTGCCCGACATGGCCAGCGGCTACAAGGCCGAGGCCGCCTCCCTGCAGGCCGCCGCCGCCAAGGAGAATGCCGACGCCGCCCTGGTCTATACCCTGGGGGTCGCCCCGCTGTGGCTCGCCAAGCCCGCCGGCGAGGAGGACGAGCCCGACGGCAAGCTGCTGCCGGTGGCCGGGCTGAAGGTGCTCGCCAAAAAAGGCGATCTGATGCAGGCGCAGGTCTCGGGCTGGGTGCAGGAGGGGGCGGAGCGGCTGATCTATGCCGCGCGCGGCCAGCGCATCATGGTCGCGGCCCTCACCGCCGATGCGGCCGAAAAGCTCCAGAAGGGCGCCCCCGAGGTGGACGGCGACACCGGCCTGACCTGGACTCCGGTGACGCTCGACATCTGGACCTCGCGCCACGGGGTCTATTCCAACCTCGACGCGCTCTGGGCCTATGGCAAGGACATGTACACCACGGCCTGCGGCTCCTGCCACGGGCTGACGCCGACCGACCATTTCCTGGCCAACCAGTGGATCGGCGCGCTGGCCGACATGAAGGGCAATGTCTCGCTCGACGATACCGAGTACCGCTTCCTGCTGCGCTACCTGCAGGCCCACGCCCAGAAGTAAAGGCGCATACCCTGTCGCGCCCGGGCTTGTGGTGCCGGAAAGGAAGGGAAGGTCTTCTTTTCCTGAAGGAAAAGAAGCAAAAGGACTTTTCCCCGTTTGGCTCCGTGGCTGACACAGGCGCGGAGCCCTTAACGAATAAAGCTTTCCTGGTTCTCCTTTCTCGAAAGGAGAACACCTTGTCTTGCTTGCCTGCCGGGCGTCAGACGGGCAGTGAGGGGTAGTCGGTATAGCCGCGCGCGCCTGGGGTGTAGAAGGTCTCGAGGTCGGGCGTGTTGAGCGCCGCCCCGGTGGCGAAGCGCTTCGGCAGGTCGGGGTTGGCCAGGAACTGCTTGCCGAAGGCCGCCGCATCGGCCTCGCCGTGCTGCAGCAGCCTTTCGGCGCTCTCCTGGGTCAGCCCCTCGTTGGCGATCAGGGGCCCGGAGAACTCGCGGCGGATCAGCGGCAGCAGGCGTGGCGCCTCCAGCCGCTCGCGCACGAAGAGGAAGGCGACGTGCCGGCGCGACATCTCGTGGGCGACGTGGCCGAACAGGGCGGCGGGATTGGAATCGCCCATCCCGTGCATGTCGCCGCGCGGGGAGAGATGCACGCCGACCCGGTCGGCGCCCCACACGCCGATGCAGGCGTCGGTGATCTCCATCAGCAGCCGGGCGCGGTTGGCGACCGGGCCGCCGTAGGCGTCGGTGCGGTGGTTGGCGGAGTCCTGGAGGAACTGGTCGATCAGGTAGCCGTTGGCGGCATGCACCTCCACCGCGTCGAAACCGGCCATCTGGGCTCCCTCGGCGGCCCGGCGGAAGGCGGCGATGACGATGGGGATCTGCTGGATCGAGAGCGCGCGCGGCACCGGGAAGGGGCGCTCGGGGCGCAGCAGGCTGACATGCCCCCGCGCGGCGATCGCGCTCGGCGCGTAGGGGGCGGCGCCGTTGAGATAGCCGGGGTCGGAGATCCGCCCGACGTGCCACAGCTGCAATGCGATCCGTCCGCCGGCGCCATGCACCGCGTCGGTGATCTTGCGCCAGCGCGCGACATGCTCGGGCGTCCACATCGCCGGGGTCGCCGGATAGCCCACGCCCATCGGATCGACCGAGGTGGCCTCGGTGAGGATCAGCCCGGCCGAGGCCCGCTGGCGATAGTATTCCACCATCAGATCGTTGGGGACTCGCCCCGGGGCGCGGCAGCGCGTCAGCGGCGCCATGACGATGCGGTTGGGAAGGGTCAGGGCCCCCAGCCTAAGTGCATCAAACAAACCGGGCATGGCGTCGCCTCCTACGGTCGTTGCCCCCGATTATTCTCCGCCGTTGCCCTCCGCTTCAAGTCGCGCCTTGAAGCCGTGTCCCAGAAATAGCGCGAAGGTTACAGGGAGGCGGTGCGGGAGCGGTACCGTCAGCGGGGCCAGCGGCTCCAGGCGCAGGAAATGGCCGGCGAAGCGGTCGGCATTCTGCGCGGCCCGGTGCAGCGGCATGATCAGCAGCACGTCCGCGCCGTCGTGGGTGCGCGGCGGGGCGAGATAGCCGTACTCGCGCGCGTCGCGGTCGAGGCAGATGACCGGCATGGCGTCCCCCAGCGCATAGTCCAGCTTGCCGGTGAACCACCAGGAGGGGCCGGCCACCACCGTGTGCGGCCGGCCGAGCAGTCCGCGCTCGGCCAGCGCCGGGCCCAGCATCGACCAGGGGCGGGCCTGCAACGCCGGGTCGAGGCCGGTGCGGACGCTGGCCAGCCAGTTCCAGCGGACCTCGCTTCCCGCCACCCCTATCCCCGTCACCACCAGCGCCGCGCTGGCCAGGGCCGCGACCTGCAGCAGGCGGGGACGCGCCTGTCCCAGCCGCACCAGCTCCCAGCCCAGCAGCGGGAAGAGGAACAGGTAGCCCGGCGCCGCCCAGTGGAACAGCACGTGGCGCGACCACAGCGCCACCACCGGGAACAGCACCAGCGGCGGCAGGGCCAGCCAGCACAGCAGCCACGAGCGCCATGCCGCCGGGCCGCGGTGCAGGCCGCGCCCCAGCGCCACCACCAGCCCCACCC
>CALNAL010000259.1 GCA_937874445.1 uncultured Acetobacteraceae bacterium
CCCTCGACCTCCTCGGGGTGGCCGAACTCACCGACTACATCGCCGAACTCAAGGAGGAGATCGCCCGCGTGGAGGGGGAGATCACCCGCAAGCGCTCCCACCGCTCCGCCGCCGACGCCTTCTTCCGCACTCCCTGACGGAGACAGCCCCCTTCAGCCGGCCGCCCGCAGGAAGGCGAGCATGGCCGTCCCCAGCGCCTCCGGCACCTCCAGCGGGGCGAGGTGCCCGCAGGAGAGGCGCACCAGGCGCGCGCCGGGAATGGTGCCGAGCAGATAGTCGCCATGCCCCGGGAAGGGCGTGGAGCTGTCGAGGTCGCCGGCGAGCACCAGCGTCGGGGCGCGGATGGCGGCGATCCGGCCGCTGAGATCCATATCGCGGATCGCCGCCCCGGCGGCGGCATAGCCGTCGGGGTCCATGGCCAGCAGGGAGGCGCGCACTCGGGCGACCTCCCCGGGGTGCGCCTCGGCGAACGGCGCCGAGAAGAAGCGGGACAGCGCCATCTCGACGATATCAGCCATCCCCTCCGCGCGCACCCGCGCCACACGCCCGGCCCAGGAGGCCCGGTCCATGGTGGCGGAGGTGCAGACGAGAAGCAGCGCCGACACCCGTTCGGGGTGCCGCAGCGCCAGCTCCATCGCCATCATGCCGCCGAGAGAAACCCCGGCCACGGCCGCGCTCTCCACCCCGGCGGCCTCGAGCACCGCCGCCACGTCCCCGGCCAGATCCTCCAGGGTCGCATCCCCGGCGGACACGCCGGAACGGCCATGCCCGCGCGTGTCGATGCGAATGACGCGGAAACTCTCCGCAAGGCGCGCCACCAGCCCCGCCCACAGGCTCGTGTCGGTGCCGATGGAGTTGAGCAGCACCAGGGCCGGCGATTCCGGCCGCCCTTCGGAGTCCCAGTAGATCGGCAGGCCGGCGCTCGGGGTGAACGGCATCGTCAGTCTCCTTGTCGTGGTGTGCCGGGAAGGAAGGGAAGGAAGTCTTCTTTTCCTGAAGGAAAAGAAGCAAAAGGACTTTGTCCGTTGGGCTCCGCGGCTGACACAGGCGCGGGGTCCTTAAAGGATGAAGCTTTCCTGGTTCTCCTTTCCCGAAAGGAGAACACCTTCCTTGCTTGCCTTTCGGCCTCAGGCGTCGCAGCGGTAGCGGGCGAGTTTTTCCTCGTCGATGACCACCCCGGTGCCGGGCCGCTCGCGAATCTTCAGCACGCCATCGGCGATCCGCAGGGGCTCGGTGAGCAGATCGTCGCTCATGTCGAGGAAGTTGGAGAGCTCGCCGGCCCGCTCGGCCGTTCCCTTGTAGGCCGCACCGAAAACCACGGACGCCATGGTGCCCACCTGGCCGTCGATCTGGTTGCCGATATAGTTCTCGATCCCGAGTGATTCGCACATGAAATGAACTCGTTGCGACTGCGTGAATCCGGTGCGCGCCGTCTTGATCGAGATCGCCGTGGCGGAACCGTCGAGTATCTCGCGCGCGACCTCCGCGGGACGGGAGACGGATTCGTCGGCATAGAAAGGGATCTTCGCCTGCTTGATGAGCCATCGGCGACCGAGGACGTCGTCGGCCGGGTTCAGCTCCTCGGCCATGAGCAGGTCGAGGTCGTCCATGGCCCGCAGGGCACGCGCCGCCTCGGAGGCCGACCATCCCCGGTTGCCGTCGATGTAGAGATCCACGGTGTCGCCGAAATGCTGGCGCAGCGCGCGGCAGACCGCGACGTCGAGGCTATAGGGATGGCGGCCGACCTTCACCTTGAAGGTCGAGATGCCGTACTTCTCCTTGAACATCTCTGCCACGGCAACCATCCTCGCGGGCTCATCGAAGCCGACCATGTGGCTGACTCGCATCCGGTCGGTGTAGCCGCCGAGCAGCCTGGTGACGGGCTGGTGCAGAACCTTGCCGATGATGTCCCAGAGGGCGATATCGACGGACCCCTTGGCGCAGGGATTCCCGACCGTGCGGTTGAGGCGGGCGTGGATCTTTTCCCGGTCGAAGACATCCAGACCGATCAATTGGGGGGCAAAGATCTTCTCGACGACGGCCTTGATGCCCTGCTGGGTTTCTCCATAGGTGTACGGCCGCGGCGGCGCCTCGGAGACGCCGACCACGCCGTCCTCCGCGTGAACGCGGACCAGGATATGCTCGGCCGCATGCACCTCGCCCGAAGCGAATTTCAAAGGATGGGTATAGGGAATCGAAAAGGGGATGGCTTCCAGTCGCGTGATCTTCATGGGGCGATCTCCGGGGTGCGCTCTGCGCCGATGAAAAGTCCTGCCTCGTCCAGGACGGACAAGGCCCGATGGACCAGCTTCGCCCGCATGCCTGTCTGCCAGGCCAGGGCGATCTCGATGTTCTCCGTCGAATCGAGGTCGAGAAACCGCACCCCTTCCGTGGAGAGATTCTGTGCCGAGCTGGGCACGAGGGCGACGCCGATGCCGGCGGCCACGAGGCCGAGCATGGTCCCCGTGTCGCTGACCTCGACGAGGCTGTTGGGAATAAACCCGGCGCGGGCGCACTGGGTCAGCACAGCCTCGCGCACGATCGAGCCGGACATCTCCGGGAACGTCACGAAGGCCTCGCGGCACAGGTCCTCGATGCGCACCTCGTCACGGGAGGCGAGCGGATGGCTGGCTGCAATCGCCAGCATCAGGGGATCGCGCTCGACGACGCGGTACGTCAGGCTGGCGTGCCGCACCGGGAGACGCAGGAGGCCGAGATCGATCAGGCCATCGAGCAGGGCCTGCTCCTGAGCCGGCGTGAACATCCCAGCCGTGATCTTCAACTTTACGGATGGCATCGCCTGTTCGAGCAGCTTGATCATGCGGGGGAGCAGCGTGCGGCTCACCGAGCCGACCGCTCCCAGGCGCAGGATGCCGGCCCGCCCGGAACCGAGATGGCGGATATCGCGCTCCAGCTTCGTCATCTGGGCCACCAGGTTCTTCCCCTCGGCCAGGAGCTGCTGGCCCGCCTCGGTCACCACGACCGAGCGCGTGGTGCGGATCAGCAGCTCCGCCTTCAGGGTTTCCTCGAGGCGCCGCACGCGCTGGGAGACTTGGGCCAACGAAACCCCCAGGCGTTCGGCCGCACGTCCGAAGTGGCGCTCCTCCGCAACGGCGATGAAGGCACGCAGATCGACGAGATCCATGGCAGGCACCATCCCCTCCTCACCAGGCCCCGAGAAGACGGAGCCACACCGCCGTCACGCCGATCCAGATCGACAGATTGAAGATGCTCATTGCGAAATTCTTGACCCACCACTCCCCGGTCCCGAAGAACCCTTGCGCGAACAGCAAGGTGGGAGCGGCCCCGCCATAGTGGGTCACCGTCGAGAAGTAGTTCGACAGGAAGGCGAGTGTCATCACGGCGAGAATGGGGGGAACGCCCGCGGCGATCGCCGTCCCCACGAAGGCGGCATACATCGCCGCGACGTGCGAGGTGAGGGAGGCGAAGAAATAGTGGGCGTAGAAATAGACGAGCGCGAGCACCAGGAACGCCACCGGCCATGACAGGCCGCCCACCCAGCCCGAGATGATTCCGCTGAACCACGGGATGAAACCAAGGGAATTCAGGAAACCGGCCATGGTCAGCAGGCAGGCGAACCAGATCAGCGTATCCCAGGCGGAACGTTCTCCGGTGATGTCCGCCCACTTCAGCCCGCCCACGAACAACAGGCAGAGCAGACCGACGATGGCGCTGACGGTCGAGGATATGTGCAGGAAGAAGTCGCCGACGGTCCACAATCCGATCAGCAGCACGATGACTCCCGCGACGAGGGCCTCGTGGGTCGTAAGGGGCCCCATGGCGCGCAGGTGGGCCCGGGCATTCGCGCTTGCCTCGGGCGTGCGTTTGATCTCCGGCGGGGCGATCAGATAGACCACCAGCGGGGTCAGCAGAACCGCGAGAATTCCCGGCACGAGCGCGTATCCGACCCAGCTCATCCACGAGATCTGCACGCCGAACTTCTGGGCGAACCCCACCATCAGCGGGTTGGCGGCCATGCCTGTCAGAAAGATGGCCCCCGAGGCCGAGTTCATGTGCGCCTCGGTGAGCATGAGGTATTTGCCGATGCGCCCGGCGGTGGGGCCGCGCGGCTCCGAGCCGTACGCCTCGGCGACGGAGGAGATGATCGGCAGCACGATGGCCCCGCCGCGCGCCATGGCGGAAGGGGTCGCCGGCGCGAGAAGGAGGTCCGTCAGGCCAAGTCCATAAGCCACGCCTATGGAATTTCGGCCGAGTAGCGCGATGAAGGTATAGGCGATTCGTTCACCGAGGCCACTGATGATGATCGCGCGCGAGATCAGGATGGCGACCACGATCATCCACATCACCGGGCTCGAAAATCCGGAGAGGGCCTGCGGCGGCGAGAGCACCCCGGTGAGCATCGCGCCGGTGATGCCCGTCAGCGCGATCACACTCAGCGGGAAGGGCTGTGCGATCAGCCCCACGATGGTCATCAGGAAAATAATGAAGAGGTGCCAGGCCTGGGGCTTGAGTCCAACCGGAACCGGAACAAGAGCCCACAGGAGGCAGGCGGCGAGGAAGATCCCC
>CALNAL010000260.1 GCA_937874445.1 uncultured Acetobacteraceae bacterium
CCCCGGCCCTCTCCGCCCGCAAGTTGCCGCCTGATGAACCCGGCGTCCCCGGGGCGTCCGGGTTTGACCGTGCCCCGGCATATTGCCAACGGGGAATATGCCGAGCGCGGACGGGTGGAGCCGGGCCTGAAAGGCCCCTGGAAATTCGCGGCGAACCCCTCTACCAAGTCCGCCGTGATGATCCATTCCCTCCTTCCCCGCGCCAGCGATCCGGCCTGCCGGCTGGCGGGGCTCGTCTGCTTCGTGCTGTTCCTGGGCTCGATCCCGCTGGCCAACTGGATGATCCTGCACGTCGGCACGCTCTGCGTGGTGGGCGGCCCCTGCCTGGTGCCGGTGGCGCCCGGGCTGATGGCGCCTTCGGGTGTGCTCACCATCGGCTTCGCGCTGGTGCTGCGCGACGTGGTGCAGCGCTGCCTCGGCCCGGCCTGGGGGCTGGGAGCGGTGCTGGCGGGCACGCTGGTCTCCACCCTGGTGGCCGACCCGCACGTGGTGGCGGCCTCGGCCACCGCCTTCCTGCTCAGCGAGGGGGCGGATTTCGCCGTCTATACCCCGCTGGCGCGGCGGGGGCTGGTGCGGGCGGTGGTGGCCTCCTCGCTGACCGGGCTGGTGGTGGATTCGCTGGTGTTCCTGCTGATCGCCTTCGGCAGCCTCGACT
Source organism: uncultured Acetobacteraceae bacterium (assembly GCA_937874445.1). GTDB lineage: Bacteria > Pseudomonadota > Alphaproteobacteria > Acetobacterales > Acetobacteraceae > Rhodovastum. The sequence goes on from CALNAL010000260.1 coordinate 656, forward strand.
TCCTGGCCGGCCAGGTGGTGGGCAAGGCGTGGGCGGTGATGCTCTCCATCCCGCTGATCCGCCTGGCCCGGCGGCTCACCCCCGCGGGCAACAGGGTGGCCGGCAACGGGGCAACGCGCTGATGGAGGTCGCCGACTTCGACTTCGAGCTGCCGCCCGAGCGCATCGCCCAGCATCCGGCCCGCCCGCGCGAATCCGCCCGTCTGCTGCACGTTCGTGCCGCCGGGCTCGACGACCGCATCGTGCGCGACCTGCCCGCCCTGCTGCGGCCGGGCGACATCGTGGTGGCCAACGACACCCGCGTCATTCCCGCCCAGCTCGAAGGGGTGCGGGGGGGCGCGCACGTCGGCATCACGCTCGACCGCCCGCTCGCCGACGGGAGCTGGCACGCGCTGGCCCGCAACGCCCGCCGGCTGCATCCGGGCGACGAGATCGTCTTCCCCGCCGGGCTCGCCGCGACGGTGCGCCGGCGCGACCCCGACGGCGGAGTGGCGCTGGCCTTCAACCTGGAGGGCGAGGCCTTCGCCACCGCGCTGCGCCAGGCCGCCGCCCTGGCCCTGCCGCCCTACATCGCCCGCCCGCACGGTCCCGAACCGGTGGATGCCACCGACTACCAGACGATGTTCGCCGTGCACGAGGGCGCCGTCGCCGCCCCCACCGCGGGGCTGCACTTCACGCCCGCGCTGGTGGCGGCGCTGGAGGCGGCCGGGGTGCACCACACTACGCTCACCCTGCATGTCGGCGCCGGCACCTTCCTGCCGATGCGCGCCGAGACGGTGGAAGCCCACAAGCTGCACTGCGAACGCGGGATCATCGCCCCGGAGACGGCGGCGGCGATCAACGCGGCGGTCGCGGCGGGCGGACGGCTGGTCGCGGTGGGCACCACCACGCTGCGCCTGCTGGAGAGCGCCACCGGGGAGGACGGCATCGTCCGCCCCTTCGCCGGCGAGACCGACATCTTCATCAAGCCCGGCCACCGCTTCACCAGCGCGCGGCTGCTGCTGACTAATTTCCATCTGCCGCGCTCGACGCTGTTCATGCTGGTCTGCGCCTTCTGCGGCACGGAGCGGATGCGGGCGGCCTATGCCCACGCCATCGCGGCCGGCTACCGCTTCTACTCCTACGGCGACGCCTGCCTGCTGGAGCGCGCATGAGCTTCGGGTGGACCTGCCTCGGCCACGACGGCGCGGCGCGGGTGGGCCGGCTGGCCACCGCCCACGGCGTGGTGGACACGCCCGCCTTCATGCCCGTCGGCACCGCCGGCACCGTCAAGGCGATGACTGCCGACGCGGTGCGCGCGACGGGCGCGCAGATCGTGCTCGGCAACACCTACCACCTGATGCTCCGCCCCGGCGCCGAGCGGGTGGCGCGTCTCGGCGGGCTGCACCGCATGATGGACTGGCCCGGGCCGATCCTCACCGATTCCGGCGGGTTCCAGGTGATGTCGCTGGCCGGCCTGCGCGAGATCGACGAGAGCGGGGCGACCTTCCGCTCGCACATCGACGGCTCGGCCCACCACCTCTCGCCCGAGCGCTCCATGCAGATCCAGGACGCGCTGGACGCCACCATCACCATGGCCCTCGACCAGTGCGTGCAGATCCCCTGCTCCCACGAGGAGGCCGCCACCGCCATGCGCCGCTCGATGCGCTGGGCGGCCCGCTCACGCGAGGCATTCCGCGCGCGCGACGGCTACGGGCTGTTCGGCATCGTGCAGGGGGCGATCTTCCGCGACCTGCGCGAGGAATCGGTGGCGGCGCTGACGCGCATCGGCTTCGAGGGCTACGCCATCGGCGGGCTGGCGGTGGGCGAGGGCCAGGAGGCGATGTTCGCCACCCTGGACTACACCACGCCTGCCCTGCCCGAGACGGCGCCGCGCTACCTGATGGGCGTGGGCACGCCGGCCGACATCGTCGGCGCCGTGGCGCGCGGGGTGGACATGTTCGACTGCGTGATGCCCACCCGCGCCGGACGCACCGCCCGCGCATTCACCTCGCGCGGGGTATTCAACATGCGCAACGCCCGCTTCGCCGACGACGCCCGCCCGCTCGATCCCGGCTGCCCCTGCCCGCTCTGCACGCGCCACACGCGGGCCTATCTGCACCACCTGTTCCGCTGCCGGGAAATCCTCGGGCCGATGCTGCTGACCTGGCACAACATCGCGTATTATCAGACCCTGATGCGCGGGCTGCGTGCGGCGATCGCCGCGGGACGGCTGGCGGAGCACGCGGCGGCGCTGGCAGCCGCCTGGCAGGCGGGAGACGCTGGGCTGGAAGGAGACGAGGCATCGTGATGAGCGGCAACATGTCGGAGGGCGAAGGGCTGGGCCTGCTCGGCCACGCCGTGCGGATTCCCGAAAGCCCCGACGAGGCGGTGCTGGAGTTCGTGCCCAACCCGCATCCGCGCACCCACTACCTGGTGCGCTTCACCGCGCCGGAGTTCACCTCGCTCTGCCCGATCACCGGCCAGCCCGACTTCGCCCATCTGGTGATCGACTACGTGCCGCGGCGGAAGATCGTGGAGAGCAAGTCGCTCAAGCTCTTCCTCGCCTCCTTCCGCAACCACGGGGCGTTCCATGAGGCCTGCACGGTGGGCATCGCGCGGCGGCTGGTCAAGGAGATGGCGCCGGTGTGGCTGCGCATCGGCGGCTACTGGTATCCGCGCGGGGGCATCCCCATCGACGTGTTCTGGCAGAGCGGGCCGCCGCCGGAGAAGCTGTGGATCCCCGAGCAGGGCGTGGCCCCCTACCACGGACGGGGGTGACCGCACCGCCCCCCTCGCCCGAGCGCCTGGTGGCCGAGCTGCGCCGCCGCGCCGCCGCGCTGGGCTTCGCCGCCTGCGGCATCGCGCCGGCAGGGGCGCCGGCGGACGGCTCGCGGGCGGCGGCGCTGGCGGAATTTCTCGCCGCGGGGCGCCACGGCGAGATGGGCTGGATGGCCGACCGGGCGGCCCAGCGCGCCAGCCCCGTCGCGTTGTGGCCGGCGGCGCGGAGCGTGGTCTGCCTGGCCACCAGCTACGCCCCGGCGGAAGACCCGCTCGCCACGCTGGCCCGCCCCGGCTGCGGCAACATCTCGGTCTATGCCCGCAACCGCGACTATCATGACATCGTGAAAGGCCGGCTCAAGCACCTCGCGCAATATCTCGCGCGCTTCGGGGCGGTGAAGGTGTTCGTGGACACCGCGCCGGTGATGGAGAAGCCGTTGGCCCAGAGTGCCGGTCTGGGCTGGCAGGGCAAGCACACCAACCTCGTCTCGCAGCGCTTCGGCTCGTGGCTGCTGCTGGGCGAGATCTACACCGAGCTGGCCCTGCCCGCCGACGCCCCCCACCCCGACCGCTGCGGCCGCTGCA
>CALNAL010000261.1 GCA_937874445.1 uncultured Acetobacteraceae bacterium
GCTCCCAACACCGCCCCGCTCGCCACCCCTTCGAGCCGCCCGAGCGCCACGATCTCGCCGCTCGCGGCCTCGGTGATCTTGGCCATCTCCCCGCCGGGCGCGCGCCACATGCCGCCGATGCGCACCTCGCCGCCGCCGGCCGTGGTCAGCGTCGCGCCGTCCTTCACCGGCCCGCGCCAGATGCGCGCCCAGGAAAGCTTGCCGCCGAACCCGGCGTTGAGCGTGCGGAACACCTGCACCAGCGGCCCGCCTGCCGCATCCCCTGGGTCCACCCCGTGCTTCTCGGCGGTCATCGCCGCGGTCGGCGCGTCATGGCGCAGCGCCTTCCACAGCCGGCGCACGCCGTGGTCGCGCTCGGCACAGCCGATCATCACCTCGGTCAGCTGTCCGGCCGCCCCGGCCTGGCGGAGCACCTCGAACACTTCCGCCGGCGTCGGCTGCACGTCCTCGACCACCTTCTCGAGCAGGGCATCGTCGTGGTCGGCCAGCACCTCGACGAACGCGGCCCGTGCCTCGCTGCGGCGGTCCTGGATGGATTCGGGCACCGCGATCAGCTCGGAGGGGCCGCCGCGCTTGTACTGGTAGGCGCGGTTGCTCACCACATCGACGTAGCCGACGACGGTCTCCCCCTCGCGGATCGGCACCTCGCGCAGCACCAGCTGGCGCCCGGTCAGCCCCTGTAGCGCCGCCATGGTGTCGCGCAGATGCCCGCCGTAGGTATCGATGCGGTTGGCAAAGATGAGGGTGGGGATGTCGAGTTCCTCGAGCCGGCGCATCAGGGCCGCCACCCCCGGCGCGCGCACCGGGTCGGGGTCGCACACCAGCAGGGCCAGATCGGCCACCGCCAGCGCCGCCTGCGTCTCGAAGCCCAGCTCCACCGAGCCCGGGCAGTCGATCAACGCCCAGGGCTCATCGAGATAGGTGCAGTGGGCAACCCGGGTGGAGCCCTTCGGGGCCGCGCCACGCCGGGCCGGACCGCCGGCGGCGGCGATCAACGCATCGAAAAGAGTGGATTTGCCGCTGGAATAGGGACCGACGATGGCGACGGTTCGCGGTCCCGAGGGTGCATGTGGCACGGGCGACCTCCTTCGGCCGGTTCTGTGCCGTCCCTTCCCCGGGCGGGGGGGCCGGTCGCCGGCCATTGCGGAGTCATCATGGGCCCGCCGGAGCCCGCCCGCCAAGCCCCGAATCGCCCCCGGGCTTGACCCACGTCAAAGGACTGCCCACGCTGCCCCCGGCTGGAGGGCCGAAGAAAGCCGATGAACAGCATCCGTCTCTGCAACGTCTATCTCTGCGGCCTGGGAGCGCTCGGGGCGATGTACGCCGCCCAGCTCGCCGCCGTACCCGGGATCCGCGTGCGCGCCATCGCCGACGCGGCGCGCATCGCCCGCACGCGGGAGGTCTCCGTCAACGGCCGCCCCTTTGCCCCCGCCTGGCTCTCTCCCGACCAGCTCTCTCCCGAGGGGGCCGCGCCTCCCGCCGACCTGCTGATCGTCGCCGTGAAATGGCACCAGCTCGAGGCGGCGATCGCCACCATGCGCCCCTTCGTCGGCCCCGCGACCACGATCATCTCACTGCTCAACGGCATCGCCAGCGAGGAGGTGCTGGGCCGGGCCTTCGGGGCGGAACACCTGCTCACCGCCCTGGTGATCGAGACCGATGCCATGAAGCGCGGGGACGAAATCCGCTTCAGCAAGGTCGGCACGATCGTCTTCGGCGAGCGGCGCAACGACCCGCCCTCCCCGCGCGTCGAGGCGATCCGCGCGCTGTTCGGGCGCGCCGCCATCCCCTGCCGCGTGCCGCGCGACATGCAGCGCGAGCTGTGGTGGAAGTTCATGCTCAACGTCGGGATCAACCAGATCTCGGCGGTGCTGCACACCACCTACGGCAGCTTCTCCCGCCTGCCGCAGGCACGCGAGCTGATGCGCCTGGCCTGCCGCGAGGTGGTGCGCCTGGCCGAGTGCGAGGGCATCGCCCTGGCGGAGGAGGATATCGAGGGGTTCTTCCCGATCTTCGCCCGCCTCTCGCCCGGCGGCAAACCCTCGATGCTCCAGGACGTCGAGGCGCATCGCAAGACCGAGGTCGAGATGTTCGCCGGCACCGTGGTCGAACTCGGCCGCCGCCACGGCGTGCCCACCCCGGTCAACGCCACCCTGCTCGCCATGATCCAGGTGATCGAACAGAGCTGGACCACCCCGGAAGGCTGACCCGCGACCACCGGCCCGGCAGCAAGGCCAGGGCTCCGCCCTGGACCCGCCAAGGGCCGGGAGGCCCTTGGATCCC
>CALNAL010000262.1 GCA_937874445.1 uncultured Acetobacteraceae bacterium
GCGCCGGGTCCTCGGGCGAGGACGCTGACTGTCTGACCGCACTCCACGCCGAGGCCCATGATAGCAACGGCGCTGCGGGCGGATACTGAACGCTCGCCGACGCTCAGGGTGATCTCGCAGGAAAAGTCGCGGGCGGCCTGGACGACCAAGCCGGCGGGCCGGGCATGCAGGCCATCGGGAGCGCGGACCAGCACGTCCTCGTGTGCCTCCTCGGGGGCTGGCGCGGGGGCAGCCTGGGTGACGGCGGCATTGAGCGGACGCAGGCGCATCAGCTCGCCGCCGGCGGCGACCGCGCCCTCGGGGGCCCGCGCGGCGATGGCGAACGCATCCGGGTTGGTAAGGATGACCGGCACCATCAGGCTGGGCACGCGCGCGGAAAGGGTGGCCAGGTCGAAGGAGACGAGGGGGTCGCCGGCGGCGACATGCTGGCCCTCGGCGACATGGGCGGTGAAGCCCTCACCCTTCAGCTTGACGGTGTCGAGGCCGATATGCATCAGCAGCTCGGCGCCCTCGTCGGTGCGCAAGGTCAGCGCGTGATGGGCGCGATGAAGGGTGAGCACGACCCCGGCGCAGGGAGCGCGCAGGACCGTCTCGAAGGGGTCGATGGCCACGCCGTCGCCGAGGATGCGACCGGCAAACACCGGATCAGGCACTCCCTCCAGCGGCGTCACCCAGCCCCCCAGCGGTGCTCCGACACGGATCTCACCGCCAGGGCCGCCGGCCGGCATCTCCGCCCCGCCAAGCGTCTCGCCGAGCCGAACCGACATGGTTTCCCTCCATCATAGATCAGAACGATTGTAAGAAATTGAAAGTCTCCTGTCACGCCGACACGGTACGGGGAAGGAATTCGCTCGAGTCCGACATAAAAGGCCAGAAAACGGTCACAAGACACTATTATCGCCAAATGACAGCCCAAATTTCGCGCATTTGTGGCGATTCGCCGAGCGGACGGCCTTGCGTGTGCAAAGCGAACCCTTTAGCGTGCTGTTTCTTGAGCAGCCGCGGAATCGGATTGCCCGCGTTCTGTTCCCGCCGGGGCCTCCACGTGGGGGGCGCGTCAGTTTGGAGCGTTTCGGGAATGAAAAAATTGACCAGGCACGGGCTTTTCCGGGCCCTCGCCGTCGTCGGCACTGTTGCCGCCGTAGGGATGCTCTCTGCGCCCGTCTCGGCCGAGGAGCTGACCGGAACCCTGAAAAAGATCAAGGAAACCGGCACCATCACCGTCGGTCACCGCGATTCCTCGATCCCCTTCTCCTACTACGATGCCAACCAGAAGCCGATCGGCTTCGCCATGGACATCTGCGCCCGCGTCGTCGACGCCGTGAAGCAGAAGCTTGCCATGCCTGACCTGAAGGTGAACTACGCCCTCGTCACCTCGGCCAACCGCATCCCGCTGATGACCAACGGCACCATCGACCTCGAGTGCGGCTCCACCACCAACAATGCCGCCCGCAAGCAGCAGGTCGATTTTGCCAATACCTACTTCCTGACCGCCAGCCGTTACGTCACACTCAAGACCAGCAAGATCCACTCGATCGCCGACCTCAAGGGTAAAACGGTCGTTTCCACGGCTGGCACCACCAATATTGTCCAGCTCAACAATGTCAACAACGAACAAAAGCTCGGCATCAACGTTGTTTCAGCACCTGGCCACGCCGAGTCCTTCCTGATGGTGCAGACCGGCCGCGCCACTGCCTTCGTGATGGACGACGTGCTGCTCGCCTCGCTCGCCGCTTCTGCCAAGGATCCCGACGCCTTCGAGCTGCCCCCGGGGGCCTTCTCCAAGCCAGAGCCTTATGGCATCATGATTCGTCGCGACGACCCGCAGTTCAAAGCGGTGGTCAACGAGGCGACCGCCAAGCTCTACACTTCGCCTGAAATCGAGACTCTCTACAACAAGTGGTTCATGAGCCCGATTCCGCCCAACAACATCAACCTCAAGCTGCCGCTGAGCGCCGAGCTGAAGAAGGCCTTTGCTCATCCTTCCGATAGCCCGAATCCGGCCGACTACTGAGCTTTTTGATCCTCCTTTGAAAGCCGGCCCGACGGGACTTCTCGCCGGGCCGGCGTTGCACAGGAACGGTCGTGCATTACAATTGGAACTGGGGCATCCTCTTCGCGCTCTCTCCCGACGGGAATACCCCCTACATCGATCTGCTGCTTTCTGGTCTCGAATGGACGGTGATCACCGGCGTCTGTGCCTGGGTGCTCGCTTTCATTCTCGGCTCGATCATCGGCGTGCTGCGCACTCTTCCCTCGCACACCGCCGAGCGGCTCGGATTTGTCTATGTCGAATTCTTCCGCGGCATCCCGCTGATCGTGCAGCTCTTCGTCTGGTTCTTCGTGTTGCCGGATCTGCTGCCCGTTGAATGGGGCTCGTGGATCAAGCAGCTGCGCAATGGGCCATTCTACACCTCGGTCATCGGACTGGCGTTTTTCACTTCGCCACGCGTAGCCGAGCAGGTGCGTGCCGGCATCCAGTCGCTTGCCGGCGGCCAGCTGCGCGCTGCGCTCGCCATGGGGCTGACGCGCCCGCAGGCCTATCGCTACGTGCTGCTGCCGCTGGCCTACCGCATCATCCTGCCCACGCTGACCTCCGAGATGCTCAACTGCCTCAAGAACACCTCGGTCGCGCTGACCATCGGGCTGATGGAACTCACCGCCCAGACACGTGCGATGCAGGAATTCTCCTTCCAGGTCTTCGAGGCCTTCTCGGTCTCGACCCTGCTCTATGTGCTGCTCAATCTCGCCGTGGTAGCGGGGATGCGCGTGGTGGAACGCTCCGCCGCGATCCCCGGCACCCTGGCCAAGGCGAGGTAGCGCCGATGTTCCACGGATTCGACTACAAGGCCATTACCGACAACCTTTCCTATCTGCTGATTGATGGGTTGGGGTTCACCCTGCGGCTGACGCTGATGGCGGCCATTGGCGCCACGGCGCTGGGCAGCCTGGTCGCCGTGATGGAACTCTCGCGCAACCGGCTGGTCTCGGGGATTGCCGTCGGCTACGTTAACCTCACCCGCGCGTTGCCGCTGCTGCTGGTGATCTTCTGGTTCTATTTTCTCATCCCCTGGGTGTGGCAATGGGTAACGGGGGCGGACCGGCCGACACCGGTCGGCGCCTTCCTGTCGGCACTGATCACCTTCACGCTCTTCGAGGCGGCCTACTATGCCGAGATCGTGCGTGCCGGCATCCAGTCTCTTGGCCGAGGACAGATGGGCGCTGCCGAGGCGCTGGGGCTGCGCTATCCGCAGGTACTGGCCTACGTCATCCTGCCGCAGGCGTTGCGCAACATGCTGCCGGTGCTGCTGATGCAGACCATCATCCTCTTCCAGGACACCTCGCTGGTGTACGTGCTGTCGATCACCGACTTCCTTGGTGCCGCCAGCAAGATCGCCAACCGCGATTTCCGCCTGATTGAGCTCTACTCTTTCGCAGCCGTCGTCTATCTGGTGATTTCCGCGACGCTCTCGGCCTTCGTGCGCCGGTTGCAGAGCCGCATCGCCATCGTCCGGTGAGTTTCCCAAATGATTGATTATCAAAACGTCTGCAAGTGGTACGGCGACTTCAACGTGCTGAAGAGCTGTTCCACCCACGTCAACAAGGGCGAGGTGGTGGTGGTGTGCGGGCCTTCGGGCTCGGGCAAGTCCACGCTGATCCAGTGTGCCAACGGGCTGACCCCATTCCAGAAGGGCACCATCACGGTAGACGGGGTCTCAGTGGGCGACCGCCACACCAACCTGCCCAAGCTGCGCGCACGGGTGGGCATGGTGTTCCAGCACTTCGAGCTGTTCCCCCACCTCACCGTCATCGCCAACCTCCGTCTCGCCCAGGAAAAAGTACTGGGCCGCGACAAGGCATCGGCCACCGAGAAGGGCATGGCCCTGCTCGAGCGTGTCGGCCTTGCCGCCCACGCCACGAAATATCCCGGCCAGCTCTCCGGTGGCCAGCAGCAGCGCGTCGCCATCGCCCGTGCCCTGGCGATGAACCCCGTCGCCATGCTGTTCGACGAGCCCACCTCTGCACTGGACCCCGAGATGATCAACGAGGTGCTCGATGTGATGACCTCGCTTGCCGCCGATGGCATGACGATGATGGTCGTCACCCACGAGATGGGATTTGCCCGCCGCGTGGCCGACCGCGTGGTGTTCATGGACGCCGGTGAGATCGTCGAGGACACCACCACCGAAGCCTTCTTCCGCGAACCCGAAAGCGAGCGGGCGCGGCAGTTCCTCTCCAAGATCCTGCAACACTGAGGCCCTGGCCGCGCCGCAAAGGGCGCGGCCGTTTCGAGAAAAAGGGGGGAGAATTTTTTTCTTCCGTTTGCAGACGGAGACAAGCTCCCCCGAAGAAGGCCTTCGAACTTCTTTTTTCTTTAGAAAAACAAGATATTTCGCATGTTTCAGCGGATGGCCGGGCGTATCCGCCACAACCGCCAGCCGATCATCGCCATGGCGATCGGCGCGCCCAGCGTGGCGCCGCACAACAACGGCAAGAGGGCGTCGGCCCAGGCGAGTGGCGCCACCAGATAGAGCAGGTCCTCCGGCGCAAAGCCTGCCCACCCTTCCATGGCCTTGCCGCCTGGCGGCAGACGGCGCTCCAGCGCCTCAGCCAGCAGGCTGGTGGCCCATACCGATCCGGCCGAAACCAACCCCATCGGAATCGCCCATGCCCCCACCAGCGAACCGCGCAGCCCCATGCCCATGGCGGCAAAGAACAGCACGTTGACCAGCGTATCCACCGCGTAGTCGTAGGCGTGGCCGAAAGGGGTGGCCATATGGCCGAGGCGGGCCAACTCGCCATCAGCGTAGTCGAGCAGCAGCGAGAGGATCCACAACCCCCCGCCCCACAATGTCCAGCGTGGCGCTCCCACGCCCAGGGCTGCGCAGGCGGCGACGCCGGTCAGCAAACGCAGGGTTGTCAGATGGTTGGGCGTGATTCCGGTGCCGATCAACGGACGCACCAGCGGGCGTACCAGCCGATAGCTCCACAACTGGCGGCTTGCGGCGGGTACCGCCGGGGTCTCGGGCGCGGGGGAGAAGCCCTCCGCCGAGGAACTCCCCGGGGCGGGGGGCTCGGCGACGGAAATGACCAGATGATCGTCAGGCACGGCTCCTCCCACGGGAAAACACTTGTGACCGGAACATGTCGTTAATTTACCGACATGCAGGTAGGGAAGTCACGTTCGCGCATGAAGCCGCCTTTCAGTAGTGGTCGAAATCGTCGTTGGCCTGGGCGGCGCGGTGCATCCGCCGCTCGCCCAGGTTGATCACCCACGAGGCCAGGTCCGACTTGCTGCGCGGGGGCAATGGCAGACGGTGCAGCATGGAGGGGAAAGAATAGAATTTGCGGTACATCGCCTGCACCTGCGCCTCCAGTTGGGTCGGGGTGCCATGCAGCGGACGGAAGTGGCAGAACTGGCCGGGCCAACGGTCGATGGCCGCCTCCTCGGGGATGCGCCCCTCTGCCTTCATCCGCGCGAAAAGTTCCGTGCCGCGGGTGGGGGTGAGGATGTTGAAGTAGGCTGCCGGCACTTTGTTGGCACGCAGGAAGTCTAACGTGGCGCGGAAAGCGTCCGGACTCTCGCTGTCCCAGCCGAAGATGAAGTTGAGCGAGTAGGTGATGCCGCGCCGGCGCAGGTTCTCCAGCGCATGCACGTAGGTGATGGCCCGGTTCTGCGTCTTGCCCATGTCGCGGATGGATTCGGCGGAGATGCTTTCCAGGCCGATGTTGACGTGCAACACCCCGGCACGCACCGCGAGGTCGAGAAACTTCCCGTCGAGACACATCGGCAGTGCCCACAGCGTGGACCAGCGCACCCCGAGCGGGATCAATGCCTCCATCAGAGCAGTGGCGCGCGCCTTGTTGCCGGCAAAGTTGCTCTCGCCGAAGAACAGGCTCCGTGCCCCGGAGCGGTGGATTTCCGCCACCACCTCCTCGGGCGGACGCCAGCGGTACTTGCCGCCGAGATAGAGCCGTTCGGAGCAGAAGTTGCACTGATAGGGGCACCCGCGCGAGGTCTGCATCGCGAAGGTGCGGAACGGCCCGAAGCGGCGCATGTCGAGCAGTTCGTAACGCGGCAGGGGCAGGCCTTCCAGGGTCTCCAACGGCGCGGCCTGATAGCATGACCGGAGGCGCCCGGCGGCGGCATCGGCGAGCATCGTGCGCCATGTCGGCTCGGCCTCACCGATCATGACTGAATCGACGTGCTGCCGTGCCTCCTCAGCGTAGAAGAACACGTGTGGTCCGCCCATTACCACCGGCACCCCGCGGCGGCGGAATTCGGCGGCGATGTCATAGGCGCGGTAGGATTGCAGGGTCCAGGAGGTGAGGCCCACGAGATCGACCGGGGCCGTGAAGTCGATGTCGTCGAGCTGCTCGTCGATCAGCCGAACGGTCCAGCCGGGGGGTGTCAGCGCGGCGAGATAGGGCAGGGTCAGCGGCACCACGGAGCGTCGCTTCGTCTTGAACAACCGGCGGTCGTCAGGTGCAAGATAGTGCGAAGGCTGGATCAGCAGCAGGGTTGGGGCCAAGTGCGCCTCCCAGGTGCGCCTTTGGAATTATCTGGGAAGATGGGACAGAACGGCGTCGCGGGCCCGGACGAGGTCGGCGGGAAAGTCGATTTCGGTCCAGGCGAGATCGCTGATGTCGGCGTAGTCAAAACGATCGGGGGCAGCTCGCACCAGATCGCGGATGGAGTCCTCGTATTCGAGGCTGGCCGGCCCCTGCGCGGCGCGACGGGCGCAGGCAGCGGCGAGCGCGGCCGCTCCTTCCGCCGAGAAACGAAAGAAGCCCACGGATTCACCATGCCATTCGCCGGAATCCTCGGGAAGTTTGCCAAAATCCACCAGCCGGCCGGCTCGGAAGCAGGCCTTCACCGGTTCGTCGCCCGGTTCGATGTGGCGGTCCACCAGCAGGACGTTTTCCCCCGGGGCAGATTGCAGACGGACCAGCATGGCCGGGTCGTAGAGCACGTCACCGTCCATCAGCAACACCGGGGCGCCGGCAACCAGCGTTTCCGCCTGGGCTGCCAGTGAAAGCAGACTGCCCTCGCGGTAGCGCGGATTGACCACGAAGCGCGTCTGCTCCAGCAGGCCGAGGCGGGCCACCTCGGCGCGGATGGCTTCCTCGGCATAACCCACGGTAAGCACGAAGCGTGTCACGCCGGCAGCCGCCAGGGCGGCAAAATGGCGCTCCAGCAGGCTGCGTCCGCCCAGCTGCAGCAACACTTTGGGCTGGCCGGGCGCCTGGCCGAGCCTCCTCCCCACGCCTGCCACCAGCAGGACGGCCACATCTGCCCGAGAATCTTTCGTCATCTTGCGCGGTTCGCCCGTCTTGCCGTGGTTAAGGTTCATCAAACTGTTACACTACGCTATCACGTTGACACGAAATGCAGCAACATATATACATTCATGCATGTATGTGAATGGCCCCACGGCTATTCCTCCCCCCCCGCCAAGGCAGCACACGATACCCCTGATGGCCAACGACATGCTTTTTCCCTCCGCCCCGTCCCCTCTGTCCCGGGCGGCGGCCCTGCGCGCCGAGATCTGCTCGCCTGGCCTCTCCTTCCTGATGGAGGCGCATAACGGGCTCTCCGCGCGCATCGTCGAGGAGGCCGGCTTCCGCGGCATCTGGGCCTCCGGGCTGACGATTTCCGCCTCGCTCGGGCTGCGCGATTCCAATGAGGCTTCCTGGACCCAGGTGCTCGACGTGTTGGAGTACATGGCCGACGCTGCCGCCATCCCCATCCTGGTGGATGGCGATACCGGCTACGGCAACTTCAACAATGTCCGTCGCCTGGTGCGCAAACTCTGCGCGCGGCGCATCGGAGGCGTATGCATCGAGGACAAGCTCTTCCCCAAAACCAACTCCTTCATCGGCGAGCGTCAGCCGCTGGCGGACATCGATGAGTTCTGCGGGCGCATCAAGGCCGGCAAGGACAGCCAGACCGATGACGCCTTCGTGCTGGTGGCGCGCGTCGAGGCGCTGATTTCGGGCCACTCCATGGAGGAGGCCCTGCAGCGCGCCGAGGCGTACCACGCCGCCGGGGCCGATGCGATTCTGATCCATTCCAAGAAGAACACCGCCGACGAAATCCTGGCCTTCACCGAGCGCTGGGGGCGCCGCGCCCCGCTGGTGATCGTGCCGACCATGTATCACACCACCCCCACTGAAACGTTCCGCCGGGCGGGGATCTCCGCGATCATCTGGGCCAACCACAACCTGCGTGCCGCCATCACCGCCATGCGCGAGACCAGCCAGCGCATCTTCGAGCGCGAATCGCTGGAAGGCACCGAGGGAGCAGTCGCGACCGTCAAGGACATCTTCCGCCTCGCCGGCAACGAGGAGCTGGCCGACGCCGAGCGCCGCTATCTGCCGCGCCGTGCGACCGCCCGCGCCGTGGTGCTCGCTGCCGCCCCCGGCGCTCTCGGTCCGCTCACCGCCGAGCGACCCAAGTGCATGGTGGAAATCCGTGGCCGGTCGCTGCTCGCCCGTCTGGTGGACACGCTGGCAGGAGGCGGCGTGCGTGAAGTGACGGTGGTGCGCGGCTATCGCAAGGAGGCCGTAGTCCTTCCCGGCGTGCGCGTGCTCGACAATGACCACTACGCCGAAACCGGGGAAGCCTTTTCCCTTTCCTGCGCCCGTACGGCGATCTCGGGGGAGACCCTGGTGGTCTATGGCGACGTGCTGTTTCGCGAGGAGATCCTGCACGGGGTAATGGCCGCGCGCGGTGACGTGGTGCTGGCGGTGGACGCTGTGGCCGCCGAGCTGCGCGCCCCCGGCCGCCAGCGTGATCTGGTGCGCGCCTCGCGCCGCTATTCCGGCGACTATCTCGATGACGCGCCGGTTCGGCTGGAAGAAATGGCGGCCAATCTCCCTGCGGAGCAGGTGGCGGGCGAATGGATCGGGCTTGCACGTTTCTCCGCCCGCGGCGCGACCTGGCTGGGGGAGGAACTCGATGCGCTCGCCGCCGAGGGACTCCTGGAAAAGGCCGACCTGCCGCTGGTGCTGACACGGCTGGCGGTGCACCATCCCGTGCACATCGTCTATATCCTCGGCCGCTGGCTCGACGTGGACACCCTGGCCGACGTCGGCGACGCGCTCAACTTCACTTGAGGCACCCTCCCAAAGGCCCCCGAACATGATCACCGCCCGTGCCTTCATCGACGCCGCCGCGCGTCTGGGCTTCGACTTCTATACTGGTGTGCCGTGCAGCTTCCTCACCCCGTTGATCAACGGGGTGCTCAACGACCGGGAGAGCCTGCATTACGTCGGTGCCACCAGTGAAGGCGAGGCGGTGGGCATCGCCGCCGGAGCCTGGCTCGCGGGACGGCGGCCGGTGGTGATGTTCCAGAACTCGGGGCTGGGCAATGCGGTCAACCCGCTCACGTCGCTCAATGCGCCGTTCCATATCCCGGCACTGCTCGTCACCACCTGGCGTGGACAGCCGGGGCTGGCCGACGAGCCGCAGCACAAGGTGATGGGACAAATCACCCAGGACCTGATCGCGCTGCTGGGCCTGGAGCAGGAACCCTTCCCGAAGACCGACGCGGAGCTGGGCGCCGCTCTCGCGCGCGCTTCCGACAGCCAGGCCCTGCGCGCTCTTCCTTTTGCGCTCGTGATGGAGAAGGGCAGCGTCGCCCCCGAAGCGCTGGAGCCCGTCACACCGCGCGTGCTGACGCCGGGGCGCCGGCTGGATCTGAAGGAAGGCGGCGAGCGCCCGACCCGCTTCGCGGCGCTGCAGAAGTTTCTCGGCACGGCCGACGACACCACAGCGGTGATCGCCACCACCGGCAAGTGTGGGCGCGAGCTGTTCACCCTCGCTGATCGCCCCCAGCATCTCTATCTGGTGGGCTCCATGGGGGGGGCGAGCGCCGTGGGGCTCGGAGTGGCGCTCAATACTCGCCGCCGCGTCGTGGTGCTCGATGGCGATGGCGCGGCCCTGATGAAGTTGGGAAACTTCGCCACGATCGGGGCGCAGCAGCCGGGGAACCTGCTGCACATCGTGCTCGACAATGGCGTGCACGATTCGACCGGCGGGCAGGCGACGGTTTCCGCCACGGTGGATTTCACCGCGATCGCGCAAGCCTGCGGCTACCGTTCCGCCATCAGCTGCGACTCTCTGGGCGGGTTCGCCACCGCACTGGCCGAAAGCCGGGAGGGGCCGGCGCTGATCCACCTGCGCATCCGTCCCGGCTCCCTCGCCAAGCTGGGCCGGCCCACCGTGGCGCCACCCGATGTGGCCCGCCGCTTCCGTGCTTTCGTGGCAGCCCAGGGGTAATGGAACCGGGCCGAGGGAAGCGCTCCATGAAAAGACGCCGACCGTGAAAATCTGGGGGCGACTGGCCGCGCTGGCCGGGCTCGCCGCGGCGACCTGGATGATCGCTGAAAGCGGCTGGCGAGAAATCGTCGCAGCACTGTTCGCCGCTGGCTGGGGCGTGATCCCGGTGATCGCCCTGCATGGGCCGCAGATGGTGGCCTCCGGGCTCGGCTGGCGCACTGCGCTGCCTGGAGAACGACCTCCGTCCGTGGGGCTTTTTCTTTTCTGGCGCCTGATCCGCGAGGCGGTCAACGCTCTGCTGCCTGTGGCGCAGGTGGGCGGCGAGGTGGTGGGAGCGCGGCTGATGGCCCTGCCCCCCCCGCGCGGCGGCGGCGTGCCGCTGGGCGCCGCCTCGGCGTCCGTGACCGTCGATCTCACGCTGGAGATGGCCGCCCAGGTGCCTTTCACGCTGATCGGACTGGGCCTACTGCTGACCGGGCATGCCGCACCGGAGCTGGCCGCCTGGGTGCTGCGCGGGCTTGGCGTGGCAGTGGCAGTGCTGGCCGCGCTGATCGCAGCGCAGCGCTTCGGCCTGCTTCGCGTGCTGGAGGGGCGGCTGCTGCGGCTGGCCCGGCGGCATGGCTGGCAGGGGATGGAGGCCATCAAGGGACTGCATGCAGCCACCGTGGCCGTCTATCGCTCACCGTGGCGGATTGCCGTCGGGGTTCTCTGCCATCTCGCCTCCTGGCTGCTCGGCGCCCTGGAGGTATGGGCCGCCTTCTGGGCGCTTGGCCGGCCGGTCAGCCTGGAGGATGCATTAATCGTCGAATCTCTCGGGCAGGCGTTCCATTCGCTCGGCTTCGCGGTGCCCGGGGCGCTCGGAGTGCAGGAAGGCGGGCTGATCCTGGTCTGCGGCCTGCTCGGCATTCCCGCGCCGATCGCGCTGGAACTTTCCTTGCTCAAGCGGGTGCGCGAGGTGGTGCTGGGCCTGCCCGGCCTGCTCGCCTGGCATCTCCGTGAGCGCGCCCCCCGCCAGGCAGGCGCCTGGACCCGTACCACCAAGGAGGAGCCCGGCACATGACTGCCATTTCCGCCACTCCCATTCCCGCTCCGGCCTCTCAGATCCTGCTCACCCCCGGGCCGCTGACCACTGCCTCGCTCACGCGCCAGGCCATGACCCACGACTGGGGGTCGCGCGACGCGGCCTTCATCGCGCTCACCGCCGAGCTGCGCCAGCGCCTGCTGGGCGTGGTCCATGGCGAGGCGAGCCATGTCGCGATCCCCCTGCAGGGCAGCGGCACTTTCATCGTCGAGGCCACGCTGGGCACGCTGGTGGGGCCGAAGGGCAAGCTGCTGGTGCTGGCCAACGGCGCCTACGGCGAGCGCATGCTGGCCATCGCCGCACGCCAGGGTCGCCCCGCCGTAGCGCTGCGCTGGCCCGAGGATATGCCGGTGCAGGCCGCCCCGGTGGCCGCGACCCTGCGTGCCGACCCCGCCATCACACACGTCGCGGTGGTACACTGCGAGACCACCACAGGCCTGCTCAACCCGCTGGAACCGCTGGCCGAGGTGGTGCAAGCAGCCGGGCGCGCTTTTTTGGTGGATGCCATGAGCAGCTTCGGCGCGCTGCCGATCGACCTGCGCCGCCTGCCGGCCGCGGCGGTCATGGCTTCCTCCAACAAGTGCCTGGAAGGCGTGCCGGGGCTCGGCTATGCGCTGATCGAGACGCAGGCGTTGGCTGCGGCCGAAGGCAACAGCCCCTCGCTGGCGCTCGACCTTGCGGCCCAGGCGCGTGGCTTCGCAAAGAACGGCCAGTGGCGCTTCACGCCTCCGGTGCAGGTGGTGGCCGCCCTGGTGCAGGCATTGCGGCTGCTGGAGGCCGAGGGCGGACCGACGGCGCGGCTGGCCCGCTACCGTGCCAACTGTGATGCCCTGATGGCAGGGATGGGCCGCCTCGGCTTCACGCCCTATCTTGCCCCCGAAGTGCAGGCGCCGATCATTGCCACTTTCCGCTCCCCGGCCGGCTTCGATTTTGCGCGCTTCTATGCGGCGCTTTCCGAGCGGGGGTTCGTGATCTATCCCGGCAAGCTCAGTCAGGCCGAAACCTTCCGTATCGGCTGCATCGGTGCGCTGGGGCCCGACGATTTTACCCGCCTGCTCGCGGCAATTGCCGAAATCGGCGGAGCGCAGGCCTGAAGCGGGGGGAAACATGCCGCGGCGGACCAAGGCAGAGGCGGAACAGACCCGATTTCTGATTCTCGATGCGGCGGCGGACCTGTTCTACGAAAAGGGAGTGTCGGCCACCTCGCTGGCCGACATCGCTGCCCGTGCCGGACTGACGCGGGGGGCCATCTACTGGCATTTCCGCAACAAGGTGGACCTCTTCAACGCCATCCATGCACGGGTGACACTGCCACTCGCGGAGATGCGCGCGGGCTCACTGAGCCAGCCCGATCCTCTGGTTGCACTGCGCGACTACTGGGTGGGGGCGATCCGCGACGTTCTGACCACCGACAGAAAGCGGCGCATTATCCAGGTGCTGTTCCGCAAGTGCGAGTATGTCGAGGATCTCGAAGGCATCTCGCGCCATCTCGACGCCTGGGCGGAACAGACCGTTTCCGTGATGACGGAAGCCCTCACCGAGGCCCAGCAGAAACACCTGCTGGCCAGTGGGATCGCGCCCGATGTGGCAGCATGCTCGGCATTCAGCTTGATCACCGGGATTCTCTACTGGGCAACACATCCCTGCTCGGTCGGCCGGTGCGAGGAGGTCGAGAAAGCGGTCACCCTGTTTTTTACGGCTCTGCGCCGCCCCTGCGTGATGGCGCCTGCGGGAGGCTCCTAACAGCAGCCGCCTCTTGGCAAGGCCTACAGGAGAGGCCTTCTTCTTTCGGGAAGGAAAAACCGAGGGAGCTTCATCCGTTTGGATCTCGGGCTCACGAAAAAGGCCGAAGCAGACCAGGCTGTTTTCTGGACCTGCTCCTTCCTTGGGGCGGCGCAGCCCTTCAGCGCCCTTATTATCGTTT
The DNA here is from genome assembly GCA_937874445.1 of uncultured Acetobacteraceae bacterium. Lineage (GTDB taxonomy): Bacteria > Pseudomonadota > Alphaproteobacteria > Acetobacterales > Acetobacteraceae > Rhodovastum. Next base: position 13,291 of record CALNAL010000262.1, read on the forward strand.
TACTTCACGAACCGCGACAAGCATGCCCAAAGCCATGCCGTGGCGTACGATCTCGGATCACGATTCAACGGTCGCCACGCAGCAACGGCGACCGCTCGACCATCTCCTGCTGCTCGTGGATGATGCGTTCGGCACGATGGAATATCTCGCGCAGATGCCGCCGCATAGCCGCCACCGCCTGGGCCTCATTGCAGGCGGCAAGACCGGCAGCAATTTCGCGATGCTGCTCGATCAGCAGGGGGATGTGCGAGACATCCTTCAGGGTGGCCCGGCGCAGACGATCGAACTGGATCTTGCTCTGGCGCACCACATTCCACACGTCCGGGCGGTGGCTGATGCGGGCGATGGCGCCGTGGAAAGCCTCGTCCTGCGCGAAGAACAGTTCAGCCGCGCCCTCGCGACTGGCGCGTTCCTGGGCAGCGATCATGCCGTCGAGTTCGCGCATTGCGGTGGCGTCGATATAGCGGACTGCCTCGGCGACCAGCGCACATTCGAGATGTTCGCGAATGAACTGGGCATCGTGGAAAGCCTGCACCGAGATCGGTGCAACGTAGCTGCCGCGCTTGGGCAGAATCCGCACCAGGCCGGCCTCGGAAAGCTTGATCAAAGCCTCGCGCACCGGGGTGCGGCTCACTCCCAGGCGCCGGCAAAGATCCAGCTCGGCCATGGGCGTGCCCGGGGGCAACTCGCCGCTGACGATGTTCTCCAGCAGACGTTCGTAGACCCGGCTGGCGAGCCGCGGTTCGGGTTCCTCCGCGCTGGCCAGTCCCGTCATGTCGTCCATGCGGCACCTCCTGGTCCCATGATGGCACGCGGCCGGAGGGATGGCACCCCCCGGACGCGCCCCTTTCGGGACTTCAGAGGAAACCGATCGAGATCCACGGGATCAGCACGATCAGCACGAGTGTGACAGCCAGCGCCGCCAGATGCGACCAGACATGGTGGATGACGTCGTCGGGATGCACCCGTCCGATGGCACAGGCCAGATAAAAGCCCACGCCGAACGGTGGGGTGAACAGTCCCAGCCCCATCGAGAACACCGCGATGATGGCGTAATGCACCTCATTCACGCCCATCATCCGCGCGATGGGGAAAAGCAGCGGCCCGAACAACACGATCGCGGGAACGCCCTCAAGGACCGAGCCGAGCACCACGAAGGCCACAGCAGAAACCCCGAGGAAACCCCAGCGCCCGCCCGGCATGGCCGCCATCAGCGAGACAAGCTGGCGCGAGAAGCCAGACTGGGTGAGCGCCCAGGCCATCGTCGAAGCCGCCCCCACCACCAGCAGGATCGCCCCGGAGAGTGCCGCCGTGTCCACCAGGATCGGCATGATGCGACTCCAGTCGAAGCAACGGTAGAACACCAGGCCGACGAAGATCGTGTAGAGCACGCCGATGGTGGCGACCTCGGTCGCGGTAGCCACGCCGGAGACCACGGCGGTGCGGATGACGAAAGGCAGGATCAGCCCCGGCAGCGCCACAAGGAACAAGCGCAGCTTCATGGTGGCCGGAATCTTCTGCACGCCGCTCATGTCTTCGTTGCGGGTCTGACGGTAGATGATGAAGCTCAACGCCACCATGCCAACCACAGCGGGGAGCAGACCGCCAGTGAACAACGCTGCGATGGAGACGCCCGTCACCGAACCCACTGTGATCAATACGATCGAGGGAGGAATGGTCTCCGACATGACCGCCGCAGCCGAGAGCAGCGAGACCAGGGAACTTTCGGGATTGCCGCGCTTCTTCATCTCGGGAAACAATGCCGGGGCGATGGCCGCCATGTCGGCTGCCTTGGCTCCCGAGATGCCGGAGACCAGATACATCGCAGCCAGCAGCACGTATTGCAGTCCGCCGCGGAAATGTCCAAGCAGGGCAACCAGGGCCGCGACCATCGCACGCGAAAGACCAGCAAGTTCGATCAGTGCGCCGAGCAGCACGAACATCGGCACCGCCAGCAGCACTAGGTACGACATGCCCTCGCTCATCCGCCCCGGCACGATGGACAGCGGGATCGAGGTCATGAAGTGCAGATACGCGATGGTGGCCAGCACGAAAGCCAACGCGATCGGCATGCCGATGCAGATGCAGGTGGCGACCAGAACGAAGAAAAAGACGATCAGGTTGTAGTTGCCGATGTCATCGAGCCAGTCAGCCCCCAGCCAGAAGACGACACCCACTGCCGCCACCAGCGCGAGCGAACCGGCGATCTGCGGCAGGGTGGCATTCTGCACGAGCTGGTCGATCGCCGTCATCAGCATCAAGACGATACCGACAAACAGCGCCGCCTCGCGCCATGCCTCATTGATGCCGAGCACCGGGGTGACACTGTCGGAGTGCATCACCACATGTTCCCAGGTGGGAACGAGCATGACCACCAACGCCGAGCAGATCAGCATCAGGCCGAGAGAATCGATCTGGGCACGCCGGCGCGGCGAGAGGCTGCGGATGAAGGCGGTGAGACGCATGTGCTGTCCGCGCCGCAGTGCCACCACGGCACCCAGCATGGACAACCAGATGAACATCAGCGTGGCAAGTTCGTCCGACCAGGTCAGGGGATCATTGAAGACGTAGCGAGCAGTGGTGCCCCAGCCCAGCAGACAGACCTCGGCGACCACCAGGGCCGCAGCGACAAACTCGACGGCACGACCAAGATGGCGGTCGAAGGTGGCAAATAACCCGTTCGCGGGCTCGGCTGCGGAAACAGCGGCATCCACGGCAATTCTCCTCGAGGAAACAGGCTACGCGGCGACCCGCCTCTCTCCCAAAGAAGGGTGAGAGAGACGGGCCGCCACACCAGGCAGGGTTCAGAGCTGACCGACGTATTTCTCGAGCAGGCTCCAGGCCTCGGTTCCGAATTTCTGCTTCCAATCGGCATAGAAGCCGGAGGCACGCAGGGCATCTCGGAATGGAGTCGTATCGATCTCGTTGATGGTCAGGCCCGCCTTCCTCATCTCGTCGAGGGCCGTGGTGTTGAATGCCTTGATGTCCGCACGCTCCTTCACCACTGCGGCATCAAGCCCCTCGGTGAGAATCTTGCGCACATCATCGGGCATGCTTTTCCAGCGCGCCGCGTTGGCGAAGATGTAATGGCCATCCCAGATGTGGTTGGAGAGAGTGACGTGCTTCTGCACCTCGTAGAGCTTGGCACTCTGGATCAGCGCGAGCGGGTTTTCCTGGCCATCCACCACGCGGGTTTGCAGCGAGGCGTAGAGTTCGCCGAAGTTGATCGGCGTGGGAGCTGCGCCGAGGGCCTTGAAGAGGGTAACCCACAGAGGATTGCCCGGCACGCGGATCTTGAAGTTCTTGAGATCCTCCGGCTTGAGAATGAGCTTCTCCGAGGAGGTGATGTCGCGATAACCGTTGTCGAGCATCTTCGGCATCACGGTCAGGCCGATCTTGGCAAAGGCATCACGGACATGCCCCCCGAGATCGCCGTCCATGGCGGCCCAGACCTCATCGTAGGTCTTGAAGGCGAACGCGACGGCATTGATTCCCCCGACGGGCACGACGGTCTGGTTGACGCCGGAGGTGGACATGAAATCGAGCGCGCCGGAGCGGGTCTGCGAAAACATGTCGGGTTCGGAACCAAGCTGGCTGTCGGGATAGACCTGCAGATCGACTTCGCCGTTGGTCTGCTTGCGGATGGCCTCGGCGGCCTCGGCGATGCGGGTGGCGGCGGGATGGTTGGAGGGGAAGGCCGTTCCGTAGCGCAGGCGGAAGCGGGCGCGAGCGGCGAAAGAAGGATGGGAGGAGAACGAGGCGGCCGCGAGTCCAAGGGCTGCGACCTGGGCAAAATGGCGCCGGGAAAGGGTCATGGTGCGTTTCCGTTTCTGTCCGCGGCCAGACGAGGACGCGGGAATAGTGGGCGATTTGGGCCGACTTCCAAGGAAGTGCCGACAGGGCAGCCTAGCAGGGCACTCTCTAGGATACAAGATGGAATTCAGCCATTCCCGAATGCCACATGAATAACTCGGTCAAAGAAAATCCAAACAGAAATCAAAAATTCTGAGCTGTATGATTAAATTTACGCCAGACACCCTCTGAACCCCATGCATTCTATTAAATAATCAATAAATAAAAACAAAATTACATAGATATATCATTTATTTTGTAAAGAATTTCCAATTCGTGTTGGTGTTTTTCTATATTTTACTGAAGATATTCATTTCATCAGATATTGGTATAAATTTTCCCGGCGGCCAAAGAAGCCAAAAACCAGCCCCACGTCACGTCCTTGTATCCAAGATTGGCGTCTGCTACCTCTTCTGCTCCGCCGACCCTGTCGTCGGCCTGACGCCTTCAGGAGTGGCTCCATGAAAAGCCTCGTGGTCGAACGCCCTAACCAGCTTGAAATCCAGGAGCGTCCTCTCCCCGTCCCCGGCCCCGGCCAGGTCCGCCTGCGTGTGCGTCGTGCCGGAATCTGCGGTTCCGACGTGCATATCTCCCACGGGTCCAATCCATTCGCCCGTTATCCGCGTGTCATCGGACATGAGATCCTCGGCACCGTGGATGCCATCGGCGACGGGGTCGATTTCCCCCCCGAGGCCCGTGTCGTCGTTGACCCCGTGGTGGGGTGCGGTCACTGCTACCCGTGCTCGGTCGGACGCCCCAACGTGTGCACGAACCTGCAGGTCATCGGCGTGCATCTTGATGGGGGCTTCTCCGAATACTGCTGCGTCCCGGCCGAAAATCTCCATGTCGTTCCCGAGGGGATCCCCGATGAGCACGCGGTAATGATCGAGCCCTTCGCGGTTGCCGCCAACATGATCGATCGCACCGGGGCGGGGCCGGAGGACATTGCTCTTGTATACGGGGCAGGACCGATCGGCCTGACCGTGGTGCAGGTTCTCAAGCGTGTCCATCGCGTCGGCACGCTGATCGTGACCGACCGAATCGACGAGCGCCTGGCCGCGGCGTGCGAAAGCGGTGCCGATGTCACTCTCAACACGGCACGCGAGCCGCTCGCCGACAAGCTCGCGGAGATGGGGGTGCGGCCCACGCTGATCATCGACGCCGCCTGCCATCCGGCAATTGCCGGAGAGGCCATCGCACTCGCCTCTCCGGCCGGGCGGATCGGCCTGATGGGCTTTTCTGCCGAGCCTTCCTTGATCGTGCAGCAACAGATCACCGGCAAGGAGCTGTCGATCTTCTCCTCGCGACTCAATGCCCGCAAGTTCCCCAAGGTGATCACATGGATGTCGCAAGGCCTGCTGGCGCCGGAGAAGCTGGTCACCCACCGTTTCGGCATGCGTGATTTCGCCCGCGCCTTCGACGTTTTCGAGCATGACCAGACGGCCTGCTGCAAGGTGTTGCTGTCGTTCTGAATCCCACAATGCGACGGGAAGAGTTTTCATCGCCTCGGGGAATCTGCTACAGCATTCAGTCCTTGAGGAAGCAAAACTTCCCGCGCCTTCACACAGGTCTCTATTTCTGAGGCAAGACAATGACATCTCTCTCCGCTGACACCAAGCTGAGCAACGCGACACTCGATCGTCTGCCCGCCTCGGTTCATCGTCCCGCCTATGACCGCACGGCCGTCACCCCTGGCATTGTCCACATCGGCATCGGGGCATTCTCGCGGGCGCATCTCTGCGTCTACACCGAGGAGCGCATTGCTGCCGGGGAGACCTCGTGGGGCCTGATCGGCGTCGATCCGATGGGCCCGGCACTGCGCGATGTGTTGCGGGCCCAGGACGGCCTCTACACGCTGGTCGTGCGCGAGGCGAAGGGCGATGCACCGCGCGTGGTCGGCTCCATCGTCGGCGCCTACTGTCTGCCCGACGACACCCAGGAGATTCTTGCCCGCATGGCCGATCCGGCCACCCGCATCGTCACCATCACGGTGTCCGAGAAAGGCTACTGCCAGGATGCCGCCACCGGCAACCTCGACGAGAAGCATCCGCTGATCGCCGCCGACCTGGCCAACCCGACCGCTCCGCGCTCGGTGCCGGGGCTGATCACCGAGGCCCTGGCGCGCCGCCGTGCCGCGGGCGTGCCGCCCTTCACGGTGCTCTCCTGCGACAACCTTTCCGAGAACGGCCACAAGGCGCACCGCATCATCACCCGCTTCGCCACGGTGCGTGATGCCGCCCTCGGCGCCTGGATCGAGCAAAACGTGGCCTTCCCCTGCACCATGGTGGACCGCATCACCCCGGCCACCACCGACGCCGTGCGTGCCGATGCCACCAAGCTCCTCGGCATGGAGGACGGCTGGCCGGTAGTGACCGAGCCGTTCATCCAGTGGGTGGTGGAGGACAACTTCACCCTCGGCCGCCCCGCCTGGGAGAAGGCCGGCGCCACCATGGTCAAGGACGTGGTGCCCTTCGAGATGATGAAGCTGCGTTGCCTCAACGGCTCGCACTCCGCCCTCGCCTATCTCGGCACTCTGCTCGACCGCGAAACGGTCTATGACGCGATGTCGGACAAGCTGTGCAACGCCTTCGTCCATCGGCTGTGGGCGGAGGATCTGGTGCCGACGGTGCCGGCTATCCCGGGCGTGGACGTGCCCGACTATACCCGCCAGCTGGAGGAACGCTTCCTCAATCCGCGCATCCGGCATCTGACGATCCAGATTTCCTCGGACGGCTCGCAGAAGCTGCCGCCGCGACTGCTCGAGCCGGCTCTGGAGCGGTTGAAGGCGGGAGCGGAACCGCGCTGCGTGGCCTTCCTGGTGGCGGCCTGGATGCGTTTTCTCTCCGAGAAGAGCGAGTCCGGCCGTGCCTACAAGGTGGCTGATCCGCTGGCTGCCAGGCTCACCGCGATCGCCGCGGAAAAGCATGGTGCCGCCGCCCTGGCCGAAGCGCTCTTCGGCATCTCCGACATCTTCACGCCGGAGCTTCTGACCTTCGAGGGTTTCCGCAAGGACGTCCTGACCAGCCTGGAGAGCATCCTCTCACTCGGAACGGCCAAGGCGCTCGGGAAATTCCTCGGCGCGTAGGAGGATGATCGGTTCTTTGCCAAAACGAAAAACCGATCGGATGACCGCCTGCCGCTTTTCCTTCGGGAAAAGCGAATCTTGTTCGTACCGCGCCAGCTCCACGCACGCTGGGCCGCGGGGCCTTTTGGCCTAAGGAAACTGGAGAGCTAAGATGGAACAGAGCTGGCGCTGGTTTGGACCTGACGACGTGGTGCCGCTGCGGGCCATTCGGCAGGCGGGGGCGCGCGGGGTGGTGACGGCGCTGCACCAGATTCCCTACGGGGTGGTGTGGAGCGAGGAGGAAATCCGCAAGCGGCAGGGGCTGATCGAGGCGGACCCGGAGATGGGGCTGCACTGGAACGTGGTGGAAAGCCTGCCGATCCACGAGCGCATCAAGCTCGACGAGGGCGACCAGACGGAGCTCTACGACAACTACCGGGCCTCGATGCGCAACCTGGCGGCGTGCGGGATCAAGACCATCTGCTACAACTTCATGCCGGTGGTGGACTGGACCCGCACGACGCTCTACCAGCCGCTGCCCGGCGGGGGGCGCGCGCTGCGCTTCGAGGCGTATCAATATGCGGCGTTCGACTGCTTCATGCTGCGCCGGCCGGGGGCGGAGGAGGAGCACGGGGCGGCGCTGGTGGCGCGGGCGAAGAAGTGGTTCGACGCGGCCCCGCAGTCCGACAAGGACACGCTGCTCTCCTCGATCATGGCCGGCCTGCCCGGGGCCTTCGACCGCTACGACATCCCGGCGCTGCGCAACATGCTGGAGCGCTACAAGGGGGTCACGCCCGCGATCCTGCGCGAGCGCCTGGTGAAGTTCCTGCGCGAGGTGATCCCGCTGGCCGACGAGCTGGGGATGCGCTTTGCCATCCACCCCGACGACCCGCCACGCTCTCTGATGGGGCTGCCGCGCATCGTCTCCTCGGCGGAGGACTTCCGCTACATGGCGGCGGCGGTGCCCTCGCTGGCCAACGGGATCACGCTGTGCACCGGCTCGCTGGGAGCCGGGGCGCAGAACGACATTCCGGCGATCGCGGGCGAGTTTGCCGAGCGCATCCACTTCGTGCATCTGCGCAACGTGGCCAAGGAGGCGGACGGCTCGTTCCAGGAGGCGGAGCACCTGGGCGGCGACACCGACATGGTCAAGGTCGTGGAGACGCTGCTGCGCGAGCAGAAGCGCCGCCAGGAGGCCGGGCGTGCCGACTGGCGCATGCCGATGCGGCCCGACCACGGCCACGAGCTGCTCGACGACATCAACAAGGGCTCCTTCCCCGGCTATTCCGCCATCGGCCGTCTCAAGGGCCTCGCCGAGATCCGCGGCCTCATGGTCGCCATCTCTCAACTGGAAAAACTGCCGCTCTGAGCCCCCCGCACCCGACGATACCGCCCGGACCACTCATGAAAGTGGTTCGGGCGTTGTCGGCGCGGTAGTCATGGGTCAATGCGAGGTCGCGGTTCAACCCAGGGCCCCACAAAACGGCCCGAAATCTCCCGTACGACCACATCCCGTTCCGGGGTCGCCGCACACCAAATCTCGCTGATCGCAGAAGAATGCGATCGGCGAGATTTGGTATTATGGCGCCGCGTTGCGCGGCTGGCTGCAATCGTCGTGCGTGGCAAGGCCGGCCGGACGTGCCTGATCGGCCTTGCAGATGCCGGGGGAGAAGAAAAAGATCGAGGGACCGCAGCAACTGGCGCCGCTCTTGAGGCCGCTGCGCAGGCCGGAGAGAAAGAGCCCCGTGGGCTTCTCCCAGCCGAGGCGACGAGCAAACAGGATGTAGAACAGCATCGCCGCGCCCACCGGCCAGGCGAAATAGAGGCATATGGCCGTCAGCGCGATCGGAAACGGCCGGAGAATGACCTGATCGAAAAGCCCGCGTGCCATGACAGTTGCCTCCCCGAATCTGGAATCAAGGATGTTGTGCCGGGCCTCGCCGTTGGCAAGCCGTTTTGCACGGCGGGAAGACAAACCTGCGCGAGCGCCTATCCCTTGACCGCCCCGCCGGTAAGCCCACCCACCAGCCGTTTCTGTGCGAAGAGGAACAGCACCACCGCCGGCAGGGCCACCAGCGTGCCGCCCGCGGTCAGCAGCCCCCAGTCGATGGTGTTCTCTCCGATGAACATCTGCAGTGCGACCGTCACGGTGCGCACCCGCCGCCCGGCCAGCATCAGCGCGAAGAGATATTCGTTCCACGAGGCAATGAAGAGGTAGAGCCCCACCGCCACCGCCCCGGGAGCGGCCAGCGGCAGCACGATCAGGCGCAGCACCTGCAGTTGCGTCGCCCCGTCCACCATGGCGGATTCGTCGAGTTCCACCGGCAGGCCGTCGATGTAGCCGGTCATCAGCCAGATGGCGAAGGGCAGGGTGAAGGTGGCATGGCCCATGATGAGGGCGAAGTAGGTGTCGAGCAGCCCGAAGCTGCGCAGCAGCATGAACAGCGGCAGGATCAGCAGCACCACCGGGAACATGTTAACCACGAGGAACTGCACCCGCAGCACCCGTCGCCCCGGAAAGCGGAAGCGCGAGAAGGCATAGGCGGCCGGCAGCGACAGCGCCAGCCCGAGCACCACCGCCCCGCAGGCGACGATCAGGCTGTCGCGCAGGTTTTCCACGAAGGATGTGCGCGCCAGCAGGGTGATGTGGTTGACCAGCGTGAGCGAGCCGGGGATCAGCCGGATCGGCGACTGGGAAAGCTCCGCCGAGGGGCGCAGCGAGGTGAGCATCATCCACACCCACGGCCCGAGCCCGAAGAGCAGGATGGCGAGCACCGGCAGCTCGGTGCCGAGGAAAAGCCGCAGCCGTTTCATCGCTCGCTCCGCACGGCATAGAAGATCACCACCGAGAGCAGCAGCAGGGTCAGCATCACCGCCAGCGCCGAGCCGTAGCCGTAGTCGGCCCCGGTCCACGCCTTGAGGAAGGCGTAGAGCGGCAGGGTCTGCGTCGCGGTACCGGGGCCGCCGCCGGTCATCACCAGGATGAGGTCGAGCGAGTTGGCCACCCAGATCATGCGCAGCAGCAGGGCGGTGGCCATCACCGGCATCAGCCCGGGCAGGGTGACATGGCGAAAGCAGTGCAGCCGCCCCGCCCCGTCCATCTCGGCGGCCTCGTAGAGCTGGCGGGGGATGGCCTGCAACCCGGCCAGCAGCGTCACGCAGAAGAACGGGAAGCCCTGCCACGTCACCGCCAGGATCACCGCGCCGAGGGCGTATTCGGGGCGGGCGAGCCAGGCCACCGGCGCGGACAGCAGGCCGAGACGCATGCCCAGCTCGTTGACCAAGCCGAGATTGAAGTCGAGCATCCAGGTCCAGACCAGCCCGATGATGACACTGGGCAGGGCCCACGGCACGATGACCAGCGCGCGCGCCAGCGGGCGCCACCAGAACTGGCGGTTGAGCAGCAGCGCCGCGACGAGCCCCAGGCCGAACTGTAGCCCCACCGCCACCACCACCCACACCACGGAGAGCCACAGCCCTCCCCAGAAGGCCGGGTCGTGCAGTGCCGCGAGGTAGTTGGCGAGTCCGACGAAGGGCTGCACGCGCGGGCGAAACAGCACCACGTCGTGCAGCGAGAGCCAGAGGGTGTCGGCTACCGGCCCGATCACCAGCAGGAGCGTGGCGATCAGGGCCGGGGCCAGCAGCAGCCAGGGAGTGGCCGCCCGTGCCTTCATCTCCCGTGCCTTTCGTGAGGGTCAGCCGAAAAAGTGCTTCTCGAAGATCCGCATCATTTCGTCGGGCGGGATCTGGCCGAGCAGTGCCTTCTGGGTGGTCTGCGGCCAGACGGTGCGGGTGAAGTCGGTGGTCTGGGGCGAGGCGGGCATCAGTCCGGCGATCGGCAGCGAGGCGAGCGAGGCGTCGATGAAACGCTTGGGCTGGGCGCTCCAGGTTTTCGCAGCCGTGGTGGTCACTGGCAGCTGGCCGGCCAGGCCTGCGATGGTGGCGTTGGCCTGGGCGGTGGAGAGGTAGGTGATCCACTGCCACGCCGCCTCCTTGTTCTTCGAGGAAGCGAAGATCGCGTTGGACTGGTCGCCGAAGCTGGTCCACCCCTGGCCCTGGGGGCCGCGCGGCACCGGCACCGCGGTGATCTTGTCGCCCAGCACGGCGACGATCTCGTTGGCCGAGCCGACATGATGGATCGTCATGGCGGTGCGCCCCGCCTTCATGTTGGCGATGGTCTGCACGAAGCCGTCGGCGGGGGCGGAAGGCGGGAAGACGTGATGGACGCGGTAGAGATCGATGAACCAGCGGTTGGCCGCCAGCGCCTCGGGCGTGACCAGGCCGCCCTTGATGAGCTTCGCACCACCGCCGAGCACGAAGGTGGCCCAGTGGTCGTGCCCACCGGGGCCGCCGCGCAGGCCGAAGCCCCAGCGATCGCCGCCGGTCAGTGCCTTGGCCACGTCGAGGAAAGAGGCAAAGTCGGCCGGCGCCTTCAGTCCCTTCTCGGCGAGCCAGTCCTGGCGGATGTAGAGGTAGAGAATGACGTAGAGCAGCGGCAGATAGTACCGCTTGCCGTCGGAGGCGAGATGGAGCTTCCAAAGGTCGTCGGAGATGTCGGCGCGGTCGGACCAGGCGGCGATGCGCGCATCGAGCGGCTCGAGCGCCTCCATCTCCAGCAGTCGCGGCAGGTTGTAGAATTTGACCATCACGCAGTCGGGCGCGTTGCCGGCGATCAGGCTGGTGTAGAGGCGGGTGTCGTAGTCCGAGCCGCCGCCCCAGGGGATGCTCTCGGCCTGGACCTTGATATCGGGGTGGGCCTTCTCGAAACCGGCCACCAGCGCGGCCGGCGAGGACGTCGGGTTGTCGAAATGGTACCACCAGCGGAGTGTCGTCGGACGCTGCGCCCACGGACGTGCCAGCGGTGCCGCAGCCAGGACACCGGCAGCGCCTGCCAGGAGGGAACGGCGTTTCATCCCGGACATGGTTTTTCTCCCAGAGTTCGGCGTTCTTTTGGTGCCGGTGTCATCCCCGGCTAGGCTTTGCCTCAAACTCGTGACATAAGTGTAGGCGCAAACCGGGAAACGAGGCAACGGCTACGTTTCCGGCCGGAAGGCCCCGCACGGACCCCGGATCGGCAAGGGTGAGGAGCGAACATGAGCGCAACCAGCATGCCCACCATCGAGGGGATCGAGTTGATGACGGCCCGCGTGCCGCTGCCGCAGGGCCCCTGGGGAGACCAGATCCATCACGTCACCGACATCGAGGTCGCGGTGGTGGATGTGCATGGTTCCAACGGCCAGGTCGGCACCGGCTTCAGCCATACCTCGGGCTGGTGCGGCCAGACCATCTCGGCGTTGATCCGCGAGATCATTCCCGACGTGATCGGCCTGCCCCTCTCGCCGCGTGGCCTCTGGCAGCGTTCCTATAAATACGTCCACGACGTCGGCGGCGCGGGCGTGACCACCCACGCCCTGGCCGCGCTCGACATCGCCTACTGGGACCTGCTGGGCAAGACGCTCAATGCCTCGATCGTGGATATCCTCGGGCGGGTGCACGAGCGCGTGCCGCTCTACGGCAGCGGCATCAACCTGCACATGAGCATCGCCGAGGTGATCGAGCAGGTGAAGCGCTGGAAGGCCGTGGGCTATCACGCGGCGAAGGTGAAGGTCGGCAAGCCCGATCTCGAAGAGGACGTCGAGCGCCTGACGAAGATCCAGGAGGCGGTGCCGGGCTTCCCGCTGGCGGTGGACGCCAACCAGGGCTGGAACTTCCCGCAGGCGCTGCGGGCCTTCAAGATGTTCGCCCCCCTCAACCTGCTGTGGATCGAGGAGCCGCTGCCCTCGGACGACATCGCGGGCCATCGCACGTTGCGGGAACGCACCAACACCCCGATCGCCATCGGCGAGAACGTCTACAGCCTCAACCAGTTCGCACAGTACATCGAAAGCGGCAGCGCCGACTACATCCAGGCCGACCTCGGTCGGGTCGGCGGCATCACCGGCTATCTCGACGTGGCGGCCCTGGCGCGGGCGCACAATCTGCCGATGACGCCGCATTTCGTCATGGAGTTGAGCGCCAGCCTGCTCGCCACTGTGCCGAACATCTCCTACTCGGAAATGACCGACGGCGGCCGCTGGGGCGACCTGCGGATCTTCGCCGAGGCGGGACGCGAGGAGGGAGGCGACTACATCCCGAGCGACCGCCCGGGCCACGGCATCATTCTCGACCGCGACTACCTCAAGGCACACCGGATCTGAGGGGAGGGCGCGTCATGACGAAGGCCGGGACTTCCGTTGTTGACATGAAACGGCTGGACGGCGCGGAGGTCGCGCTTCGCCTGGGCGCGTTCCTGGCGGAACGGGAAGCCGACCCGGCGACGCGGGGGGCGGCGGTGGCGGTGGTCTGTCTCTTATACAC
>CALNAL010000263.1 GCA_937874445.1 uncultured Acetobacteraceae bacterium
CGCCTCCCCTTCGCACGGGCCGCCCCCGCTGCGGAAAAACCGCGGGTTCAGTCCACCGCGAGTTCGATCAGGAACGGGCCGCGGCGACGGTTGGCGGCGGCGAAGAGGTCGTTGAACGCCTCCATCGTCTCCGCCCGCGCCGCGGGCACGCCCATCCCGCCGGCCAGCTTCACGAAGTCCAGCTCCGGGCGGGCCAGGCTGAACAGCTCCTGCGTCGCCGGCCCCGCCTCGGCCCCCACGTTCACCAGCTCGCCGAACAGGATCTGGTAGCGCTTGTTGGCCAGGATCACGGTGGTGACGTCGAGATTCTCGCGCGCCTGGGTCCACAGCCCCTGCAAGGTGTACATCGCCGAGCCGTCGGCCTCGAGGTTGACCACCCGCCGTCCCGGCGCGCCCACCGCGGCGCCGGTGGCCAGGGGAATGCCGTTGCCGATGGCCCCGCCGGTCACCGTCATCCACTCGTGCGGCAGGGCGCCGTGGCAGGCCTCGACGACCCCGCGCGCGAAGCTGACGCTCTCGTCCACGACGAACGCCCCCTCCGGCATCAGCGCGGCGAGCGAGGCGCCGAGCCCCTCCGGCGTCACGGCTCCGCGTCCCGGCGCGGTCTCGACGCGCGCGGCCGGCGCCACGGCGGGCGCCCCGAGTGCCTCGGCCAGGGCCGCGAGCGCCGCGGCGACATCCTGTTCCGGCCGCGCCAGCACATGCACCGAGGCCCCGGCGGGCGTCATCACGTCGGGCTTGCCGGGATAGCCGAAGAACCCCACCGGCGGCCGGGCCGTCCCCACCAGCACGACGTGGCGGATGTGCGCGAAGGCCGCCACCGCGGCATCCACCGGATAGGGCGTGCGCCGGATGGAGTGCCGCCCGGCCCCCTGGGAGAGCCGGCGGAACGAGCTCGGGCACCACATCTCGGCCCCCGTCGCCGCGCCGATCCGCGCGGCATCGGCCAGCGGCCCTTCGCGCAGCCCGTCGCCCTCGATGTAGAACAGGGTGGGCTCGCCCCGCCGCACCAGCTCGGCGACCTCGGCGATCGCCTGCGGGCTGGCCTGGGGCCTGGCGGGCACGGGCAGCGGCGCGGCCGGCACGCCGCCGGCGCCCCAGCAGGTATCGGAGGGCAGGATCAGCGTGGCCACCCCGCCCGCCCCGGTACAGGCCGCCTGCACCGCCGCCGCGGCATCCCCTCCCACCTGCGCCGCCGAGGAGGCGGTACGCACCCACGCCGACACCCCGCGCGCGAACCCCTCGGTATCGGCGGTCAGCGGCGCGTCGAAGGGGCGGTGGGTGATGGCCTGGTCGCCCACGCAGTTGACCACCGGCACCGCCGCGCGCCGGGCGTTGTGCAGATTGGCCAGTCCGTTGGCCAGCCCCGGGCCGCAGTGCAGCAGGGTGGCGGCGGGCTTGCCGGCGGCGCGCGCGTAGCCGTCGGCGGCGCCGGTCACCACCCCCTCGAACAGCCCGAGCACGCAGCGCATCCCCGCCACCCGGTCGAGTGCCGAAACAAAGTGCATCTCCGAAGTCCCCGGATTGGCGAAACAGGTATCGACCCCGCACGCCAGCAGGGTCGTCACGAGACTTTCAGCGCCATTCATGGACATCGGGGTTTCCTCTTGCTAACCGGTTGCCAACCGGAGGGGACGGAATTCGGTCCCTTTCTGGACGCGGCTTTCCGACGTTGCAAGGCGGACCCACCGCCGCAAGCCTCCCCCCCGAGACGGAAACGACAGGACGAAATGACCACCATCCTCTATCCCGAACCCTGCGTGCTCGACACCTCGGTCGAACGCACCATCCTCGGCCCGGACGTGCATCTCCTGATGTACCCCAACCTGCCCATCGCGGCCCTCCCCGACGCCGATTGCGCCATCGCCGATGCGCTGATGGTCATGGACGACTGGCTGACCGGGGCCGACCTCGCGCGCTTTCCCCGCCTGCGGCTGGTGGTGCGCATGGCCGTCGGCTACGACCGCATCGACCGTGCCGCCCTGGCCCGTCGCGGCATCACCCTCTGCAACGTCCCCGACTACGGCACCACCGAGGTGGCCGACACCGCCCTGGCGATGCTGCTGGCCCTGCGCCGCGGCCTGCCCCTCTACCTCGACACCCAGCGCGCGGCGCCCCCCGCGCCCTGGACCCCGATCGACTCCCCGGTCATCCAGCGCGTGAGCCGGGCGCGCCTGGGCATTCTCGGCCTCGGCCGCATCGGCACCGCGGTCGCCCTGCGCGCCAAGGCGTTCGGCATGAGGGTCGTCGCCTACGACCGCTTCCAGCCCTCCGGGGTCGAGCTGGCCCTGGGCATCCAGCGCGTCGCCGACCTCGACGCCCTTTTCGAGGGTGTCGATGCCGTCAGCCTGCACGTTCCCCTCACCCCGCTCACGCGCGGCATGGTCGGCCTGGCCCAGCTCCGCCGCACCGCCCCCGGCGCGGTGGTCATCAACACCGCCCGCGGCGGCGTGCTCGACCTGGACGCCGTGGAGACCCTCCTGCGCGAGGGCCATCTCGCCGGGGCCGGGCTCGACGTCCTGCCCGTCGAGCCGGTCACCGAGCCCCCGCCGCTGATGCGCGCCTACCAGGCCCGCGAGCCCTGGCTGGAAGGCCGCCTCATCATCACCCCCCACGCCGCCTACCGCTCGCCCCAGTCGTGGGACGACATCCGCCGTCTCTCGGCCGAAACCGTCGCCTCCAACCTGCTGTGGGGCATCCCCCGCAACGTCATCCCCCCGGAGGAAAGCTAGCCGCCGCGGGGCCGGCGAAGCACCTCCTTCAGCAGCGCCTCCAGCCAGTCCGCAAACGCCTGCACCCGGCGGGACAGGTGCTGGCGGTGCGGATAGAGCAGCGTCATCGGCAGCGGCGCGGCGCGATGCGCGGGCATGACGTCCACCAGTTCCCCCGCCTCGAGATACGGGCGCACGTCGTAGGCGGGGATCTGGATCAGCCCCAGGCCGGCGCGGCAGCAGGCGATCGCGGTCTCGGCGCCGTTGACGGTGACGCGGGCGCGCATCGGCAGGGTGTGGCGTGCGCCCCCCGCCTGCCATTCCCAGGGCTCCACGCGCCCCGTTGACGGCGAGGCGTAGTTCACGGCCCAGTGGCCGGCGAGGTCCCCGGGCCCGGCCGGCACGCCGTGCCTGGCGAGATAGCCGGGACTGGCGACGTTGATCAGGTCGAGCCGGCCGATCGGCCGCGCCATGAGGCCGGAATCCCCCAGGGGGCCGACGCGGAGCGCGCAGTCCACGCCTTCCCCGACCAGGTTGACCGCCCGGTCGGTAACGCCGAGGGCGATGTCGATCCCGGGATAGGTTTCAAGAAAGCCGGGCAGCGCCGGGGCGACGATAAGGCGCCCGATCCGGCCCGGAACATCGACGCGCAGTTTCCCCGAAGGCTTGGTTCCGCCTTGCCGGAACAGCCCTTCCGCCTCCTCGACGTCGGCGATCAGCGCGAGGCAGCGTTCGTAGAAGGCCGCGCCGTCCTGCGTGAGCGTCACCCTGCGGGTCGTGCGGTGCAGGAGCCGCGCGCCGACGCGCCCTTCCAGGTCCGCCACCGCCGCCGAAACCGAGGAGCGCGGCATTCCCAGCATGTCGGCGGCACGGGTGAAGCTCGTGCACGCGGCGACGCGGGTAAAGATGCGGAAGAGGTCGATACGGTCCAAGCCGGTCCCCGGTGATTGTTCTAATATTCTGACATATGATGCCAGACTATCCATATTTATCCATAAATTCCAGACGGTAGACTGCCCCCGACAAGGACGGCACGACGCCATCGCTTCGTCCCCCGAGGAGGCTCACGACATGACCGATCATTCCATCACCGGCAAAACCGTCATCATCGGCGGGGGCGCCAAGAATCTCGGCGGCCTGCTCGCCCGCGACTTCGCCGCCCACGGCGCCCGGGCGATCGCGATCCACTACAACAGCCCGGCCACGCAGGCCGCGGCGGAGGCAACCGTCGCCGCGGTGCAGGCCGCCGGCGCCGCGGCGGCCGCCTTCCAGGCCGATCTCACCACCGCCGGCGCCGTGGAAAAGCTGTTCGCCGATGCCGTCGCCGCCTTCGGACGCCCCGACATCGCCGTCAACACCGTCGGCAAGGTCCTCAAGAAGCCGATCCTGGAGATCTCGGAGGCCGAATATGACGAGATGAGCGCGGTCAACGCCAAATCCGCGTTCTTCTTCATCAAGGAAGCCGGCCGGCATCTCAACGACAACGGCAGGATCTGCACGCTCGTCACCTCGCTGCTCGGCGCCTTCACGCCGTTTTATGCGGGCTATGCCGGGACCAAGGCGCCGGTCGAGCATTTCACCCGCGCGGCGGCAAAGGAGTTCGGCGGTCGCGGCATCTCGGTGACGGCGGTCGGTCCGGGGCCGATGGACACGCCCTTCTTCTATGGCCAGGAAAGCGCCGAGGCGCAGGCCTATCACAAGACGGCGGCGGCCCTGTCGCCGTTCTCGCGGACCGGGCTGACCGACATCGAGGATATCGTGCCCTACATCCGCTTCCTCGTATCCGACGGCTGGTGGATGACCGGCCAGACCATCCTCGTCAACGGCGGCTACACGACGAAGTAGAGGCGCCTAGAGCAGATCGCGATCCGGCGGGATCGCCGAGTCGCGTGAATCTGCTCATGAAAACAAAGAGCTAGAGCATTTTCCGTGAGCCAGTGCGAACGGAAAACGCTCTAGCGCTTCCTGGCGAACTCCACCGCGCGCCAGAGATACCAGGAGGCCACGGAGCGCCACGGGCTCCAGGCGGCGGTGGCCTCGGCAAGGGCGCGCGGGCGGGGCTGCTCGGGCAGGTCGCGGAGCAGGCGGTAGCCCTCGCGGATGCCCCAGTCGTCGACGGGCAGCACGTCGGGGCGGCCGAGCGTGAAGATCAGCAGCATCTCCACGCTCCAGCGCCCGATGCCGTGGATGGGCACGAGGCGCTCGATCAGGGCCGCGTCGGAGAGGCGGGCGGCGGCCCGGCGGGAGGGGATCGCCCCCTCCACCGCGGCGGCGGCGAGCGCGCGGATGGTGATTTCCTTGCGGGCGGAAAATCCGGCGGCGCGGAACACTTCGGGGCCGGCGGCGAGCACCTCCGCGGGGGCCGGCGTGCCGGGGCCGGGAAAGGCGGCGCAGAAGCGCGAAAAAATCGCCCGGGCGGCGGCCCCGTGGATCTGCTGGTAGGCCACCGCCCGCACCAGGGCGTCATAGGGCTGGGCCTGGCGGTTGACCTCCAGCCGGCAGGGCCCGACGCGGGCAATCAGCTCGGCGAGAGCGGGGTCGGCCTGGCGGAGATGGGCAAGGGCGGCGCGCATGCCCGCCAGCGTGCCACCGACCGGGCCCGGGCGCCAGGAGGCAAAGGCCAGCAAGCAAGGAAGGTGTTCTCCTTTCGGGAAAGGAGAACCAGGAAAGCTTTATCCGATAAGGGCTCCGCGCTCGTGTCAGACGCGGAGCCAAACGAACAAAGTCCTTTTTGCTTCTTTTTCCTCCAGGAAAAAGAAGCCTTTCTTCCCTTCCTTGTCCTTGGCCCGGGCGAAAAATCCGACCCGGGACGCCCCGGGGCACGCAGTTGTAATCTCCGTCCTCCGGGCGCGGGGCTAGGATCGTTGCTGCCGGCGAAGGGCCGGCCGATCGGAGCAGCTCCCATGCCCGGGGCGAAAAATCGTGGCTTCGACGTTCCGCAGGACACGGAACAGGAGGAAGCGGACCGGCAGACGGCCTCCCTGGCGGGGCTGGCGGCGGCGCTGCTGCTGGTGGTGATGAGTCTCTATCTGGTGCACCAGCTGGCGCGCGAGACCCGGCTGGAGGATTGCCTGATGGCCGGGCGCAGCAACTGCGATCTGCTGGTCGCCCCGCCGCCGCGGGGTTGACGCGCGCAGGGATGAGGACAAGCGTGCCGGGAGAACCCGGAGGGCTTCCCTGATGCGCATTGCCGAGATGGACTGGCGGAGTGTCGAGGACTGGACCAACGCCGACGACCGCGCGGTGCTGCCGCTGGGCAGCGTGGAGCAGCACGCGGGTCTGTCGCTGGCCACCGACACGATCCTCGCCGAGCGGGTCGCAGTGGCGGCAGCGGATCCCACGGGAATCCCGGTGTTCCCGGTGCAGCCGTTCGGGGTGTCGCCCTATTTCCAGGCCTTCCCGGGCAGCGTGACGCTGCGGGTGGAAACCTTCTGCGCCCTGCTGCGCGACATGCTCGACAGCCTGAAGCGGGGGGGATTCCGGCGCATCCTGATCGTCAACGGCCATGGCGGCAACGCGCCGGGGGCCTCGCTTGCGCAGGAGTGGCTGATGGACAACCCGGACTGCCGGGTCCGCTGGCACGACTGGTGGCGGGCCCCGAAAACCTGGGCGAAGGTGATCGAGACCGACCCGCTGGCGCGCCATGCCGGGTGGATGGAGAATTTCCCCTGGACCCGCCTGGCCGGCACCCCGACCGAGGGGAGCAAGGGGCCGGTGGACCTCGACCGGCTGAAGACCCTGGCGCCCTTCGAGGCGCGCACGGAGCTGGAGGACGGCAGCTACGGCGGCGCGGTGGCGCACGACGATGCCGCGATGGCGGCGATCTGGGAGGTGGCGGTGGCGGAAACCCGGGCGCTGCTGGAGGCCTGGTAGAGGTTTCCGGCGGCGTCAGTCCCGGCGAAGGGCTCTGCGAACTCCACGCAGAACTGCGACAATTTTTTGATCACGTTTTTGTGATTTTCAGGAACATTCACGGCAGTCACGCCGGGAAATGTGCTACCCGTGTGGACATCGAGAAATCCAGCGGAATTTTCCAGGCGCAAGATTCTGGAATTTCGGCGGAAAACGGGGCCTCCTACTGGGTTTCCCCCAGTATTGGCCCTGTCACACCAAGGGGAGGGTTTCATCGTGCTGAAGTCTTCCGGCTCCTCTATTGGTATGCCCCGGGAGCCCGGGGTCAGCCACGCGGTTGCCGCAGAAGCCCATGAACACGCCGCCCGCGCGCACCGGCTCGCTGCCGAGCAGTGCGCCCGCGGCAATTTCCTCGCCGCCCAGGAGTTTGCCCGCCAGGCCTCCGCCCAGGCTCACAGCGCGGCCGCCCTGTCGGCCAACGCCCAGGAGCGGACGCGCGAGATGCCCGGCCAGGATGGACGGCTCGCGGCGACCCCGATCCCGACCGCCCGGAGCCTGACGCCCGAAGCCGCCTAAGGCGGGGCCGCCTGAGATGGGGCTGCGTGAGACGACGGGCCGCCTGAAGCGAGGCTGCCCCTCAGGGCGCTTCCAGGGTGCTGGCCGTGCGCCCCGGGGCCCGCGGCGGCAGGGGGGGTGTTGTGGGGCCTCCCGCGGCCTCGCGGGTGGGCCCGCGCCGCCCGGCGCCGGCGGGGCGGGGGGGGTGGCG